>CALGGV010000361.1 GCA_937915725.1 uncultured Selenomonadales bacterium | reverse complement strand
CGTGATTTAAACTTTCCTGCTCCAATTTATAATCCAAGCCGTAACTTTTCAGCCAACCGTTGCCAAGTTCGGCAATTTTCGGCTCAACAGACTGTTCACTTTTAGCCATCCGCCATTCATCCCTGTTAATTTTTTTATTTTAACAATTACCAACATTACAAACCAAAAAGCGCGTCAGCAAATTCTTTAGCGTTAAACGGGCGTAAATCGTCCAGCCCTTCGCCGACGCCTACCCATTTAACGGGAATGTTTAACTCTTCCTTAATTCCGATAATCATACCGCCTTTAGCCGTGCCGTCCAATTTCGTCAAAACAATTCCGGTAATATCTGCGGACTTTGAAAATAATTCGGCTTGACGAAGTGCATTTTGCCCGGTCGTGGCGTCAAGTACCAATAAAACTTCGTGCGGTGCGCCGCTAATTCCTTTGCCGATAATTCGGTTGATTTTTTTCAACTCTTCCATAAGATTAAATTTATTTTGAAGGCGTCCCGCCGTGTCAACTATTAAAACGTCGATATTTTTTGCAACTGCGGAGCGGGCGGCGTCAAGTGCAACAGATGAAGGATTGGAGCCTTCACTGTGCTTAACAATTTCTGCGCCGGTACGCTGCGCCCAAACTTCCAACTGATCAATCGCTCCTGCGCGAAAAGTATCAGCGGCGGCAACCATTACTTTTTTGCCTTGCTCGGAATAATACGCGCTCAATTTGCCAATAGTTGTAGTTTTGCCCGCGCCATTAACACCTATCATTAAAATAACGTGAGGCGGCGTCAAATTTACCGCGTCGCCTTCTTCTTCAATCAGCAATTCGCGTATCTGGTTAGACAAAAATATTTTTACGTCCATTGGCGAATTTATTTCAGCCTTGCGAATACCTTTACGCAGATTTTCCATAAGTTTTTCTGTGGTTTTAGTGCCAACGTCTGAAATTATTAAAGTTTCTTCCAATTCTTCCAAAAGTTCCTCGTCAATTTTCGTGGAGCTGTTTAAAAGTTCGTCAATTTTATCTGCAAGTTTTTCGCGTGTTTTGGCTAAGCCTGCTTTTAATTTGTCAAAAAATCCCATTTTGAAAAATTCCTTTCGCTAAAATTTCGCCACTATTTTATAACATTTCAGCCAATAAAAAAAGCCGCCAGATTTTTTCCTGACGACTTACAAAATTTTTTTAGTGATTGTTAATTTTTTCCGTTAATGTAGGCTTCAGCACTTTTTGAAACCGGAGAGTCAAAAAAACTCCTTCCATATATAATGTAAAATGCTATTTCACCAGCTGCCATATCTTTATCCCAACCTTGTTTGTATCCTTCAAACGTGCCAATTATTTTAGGGTCTATGAACTGCCAATATAAATTTCCATTTTCGTCTTGGCGTTCTATGTAAATTTTTCGTTCATTATAGTCGTATTTATATTTTTTATCCATATAGTAGGCTCTTTCTCGAAAATATTCGCCTTTCATACCGTTACTTGAATAATTCAACATTTTAAATGCAATTTGATAATTTGGCGGAGAGTAATTTTGTACGTCTATAGAATTTTTATAAACATAAAAAACAACACCGATACTTGCACCGCCGCAAACAACATAGTTTGAGGGGTTATTATTTAAATCTTGAAGTGCAATAGGATCGCTTTCACCAAAAGCAAAACAATTTCTAGCCATAAAAATTAAAGAAAACACAAACGCCACTAAAAATTTTCCAACTTTCATTATAAAAACCTCCTGCGAAAAATTTTAATCAATATTTAATTTGTTCAACGCTGAACCATTGCGCTTTTTCGTCCCATTTAAAGCGAAATTCTCCAATTTTAGTGTAATTACGAAAGGAGCCATCGTGTTTTTCATATGAAATTATTATTGTATTGCCTTGAAATTTTACATCTCCCCAATCAAATGCCAAATAATCGCTAAAATATTGTTTTCGTATTTCATTAGTATCAATATATTTGACAAATCGTTCGTCGTTTCTTTTGCCGAAAATTACATAATTTTTACTTTTGCCTAAATATGTTCCAGAAATCATGTAGAAACTAATGTCAATATCGCTTGCGATGCTGTAAATAGAATCATTTGTTGAAGATAGTATGGTAACTGTGTTATTTATGTCAGCAGCCCCAACACGTATTGTTTCAACATTTTTATCTGCGTCGTAATGTTCATAGATTGTATTTGCGCCATTTCCAAATTGTGCAACACCTTTTGAAAAACCATATTCTTTTCCTTTTCGATAAAATTTTTTTTCAACTTTGTTGTTTACAGCATTTTGAACACTAAAACCTCCAACATTATTCCAATGAACGCCACCGCCAAATTGTATAGGTTGAGAAAATTTCATTGCAAAACAATTTACAGCCAGAAAAACTAACGAAAACACAAACGCCACTAAAAATTTTCCAACTTTCAACTGAAAAACTCCCTTCAAAACAAATTTTTAGTACATTTCGCCGCAAAAAGTTATAAACCTGCACAACGTGAACTTTTTCGTATAAGGTTAAATTGTCGATAAAAATTGCCGCGCTTGTAAAGGAGTGCTATAATCGACTGGTAAAAAATTTTAAGGAGAGACCTTGATGAAAGAATTACTTTTGGGAAATAAAGCCATAGCTCGCGGCTTGTATGAGGCGGGCGTTTGTTTTGTTTCAAGTTATCCCGGTACGCCGTCAACAGAAATTACAGAAGAGGCGGCGAAGTTTGAAGAAATTTATTGCGAATGGGCACCGAATGAAAAAGTTGCAATGGAATCAGCATTTGGCGCAAGTTTGGCAGGCAGACGCGCCTTTTGCGGACAAAAACACGTTGGCTTGAATGTTGCCGCCGACCCGCTTTTCACAATGTCTTATACAGGCGTCAACGCGGGCTTGGTTGTAGTTGTTGCTGATGATGCGGGTATGCACTCTTCGCAAAATGAACAGGACAGCCGCCATTACGCAATAGCCGCAAAAGTTCCAATGTTGGAGCCGTCAAATTCTGCTGAGGCGTTGGAATTTACAAAACTTGCTTACGAAATTTCCGAGCTTTTCGATACGCCCGTTATAATAAAAATGTGTACCCGCGTTGCACATTCTCAATCAGTTGTTGAAATTGACGAGCGTCAAGTTCCAGAAAAAACTTACGAAAAAGATATTGCAAAATATGTAATGATGCCCGGCAACGCCAAAAAGCGTCATCCCGTAGTTGAGGCGCGTACAAAAAGATTGATTGAGTACGCCGAAAAAACGCCGCTCAACCGCGAAGAAATTTTTTCAGACGAAATTGGAATTATAACTTCTTCGACAAGTTATCAATACGTCAAGGAAGTTTTCGGCGATACTGTCAGCGTTTTAAAATTGGGAATGATAAACCCGTTGCCGCCGGAAATGATTAAAAATTTTGCCTCCAAAGTCAAAAAATTGTACGTGGTTGAGGAACTTGACGACGTTATAGAAAGTTTTGTTAAGACGTTGGGAATTGCCGTTGAAGGTAAAAGCATTTTGCCTAACATTGACGAATTTTCACAGAATTTAATTGCAAAGGCGTTTGGCAAAGAAATTTCTGAAGGCGTAATGCTTGAGGATAATATTCCCGGTCGTCCGCCGGTAATGTGCGCGGGCTGTCCTCATCGCGGCTTGTTTTACTCACTCAAAAAAAGAAATTGTACAGTTTTGGGCGATATTGGCTGCTACACTTTGGGCG
>CALGGV010000360.1 GCA_937915725.1 uncultured Selenomonadales bacterium | reverse complement strand
ATATCCTTTGGTGCATCAATAGCAATTCGCACGTTCTCTCCCTGAACTTCAACGACATTTATGACGATATTGTCGCCAATCATAATTTGTTGGCGCGGCTTTCTCGTCAAAACGAGCATTTACTTGACCTCCTTTTTGGCATCGGGGAAGAGGCGTTCTTTGGTTGTGTAATGAGTTTTCTCAAGTACAATTTGTTTTGCCTTCATATTAGCCGTATTAAGAATAACCGGCGCAAGTAAATTTGTTGTCATGTAGCGAATACTATAATTTGGAATTGTTATGAGCGAATAGTAAGAAACGTTATCGCCGTCTTTAATATCCAATTCTTCCAAAGTAGCATCATCAACTTCAAAAGTATAATCCGGGAAGAAAAGGAAAGGAATTGTCAACAAGAAAGCCAAATCCGGGCTTTTCAAAGACTGCATGAAGTAATACGGGCTTTCTTCGTCATACGGCAGAATAACAAATTCATGTTCGTCTTCAAACGCGGGGATACCGTCTTTGAAATGTACAATTCGCTTTTCATCAATTTCAATTTCACCAAATCTTGTAGTTTTAATTTTTTTCATTAATCCTGCCCCCATTGCTAATTGAAAATTTGTTAAGATTAACATCAAGACAAGATCGCCGAAAAATTTTTAAGCGTAGATGTCATATTCATTCATTGTCACATAACGCCGAATGTAACCTTCACTTTGCAGGTAGGTATTTAGACTGCCGGGCTTGAAATGAACATTAGCGAAAGGCTCCGTGTCAATTTCGGCGGTAACGTCTCCAACTTCTGGTTCTCCTACAATTTGTGACGGCGTGTACGTAATTATTGGACCGTCCATCAGTTCAAATTCAACGAGCGTTTCAGGTTCTCTAGAAAAAATTTCGTTTTTTATTTGCTGATTAATATCGTTACCGGGTTTACCGCCATTTTCTGCGCGTTCCCATGCAATTTGAGTACGGCGTGAAGTTCCAGATCTAACATCTGAAAGACCTTTTTGACCAAATTCACGGGTTAAATCGTCTAGGTTACGTGCGCCCCATGCTCTGCGGCTGGGATAATTATCAAGCTGCAGTGAAGGTTGAGTAACGCCTTGATTAGACTTGCCCAATTCCAAATTTGTATGAACTTCCGCGGGAACGACAGTGCTTTTATCAATCCGCCCTAAATGATTTCTGATGGTTGTTTGCGGCAATGCATGTCTTGTATTTAATCTCAACATTTGCATTTCTATTACCCCCTTTCGTCAAAAAATCCTGCCTAATTTATAAATTTTTTATAAATAATCTGCCAAAGATTGTGGCAAGACTCTGCCGCCTAGTGAAAGTGCAAGGTTGTAAACGGTTGTAAGCTCCATTAATTGTGTAGCAAGTTCTGCAACATCTGTACCGCTAAGTTCAGTAATATCTCCGGTAATAATCGCACTTTGATTATCAAGCATATCTGAAACATTGTTGTAAAGTTGCAGTCTTGCGCCTAAAGTTGTTTGAGCTATATTTAAAGTAGAATGTGCAACGTCCGCCAAAGTTATTCCGTCTGAACTAAGCCACGCGGCGTCGCAGGCGTCCGTTTTGTTGTAAACTGTTATCATATTGTTAAGCATTGCCGTACCGGATTTTTCATTTCCGGACCACTCATTATCGAAAATATCACAGCCAAATAAATCTTGCCCTGTAACATTAACAATATCACTTCGAGTATCAGTTGCGCCGTTGAGTTTTACCATAGAAATGTGGTTATCGTCGCCGCTGTAAGTCACAACGCGCTGAGCAATAGTTTTAAAACTCAAAGTTACAGTTTCATCATTTAAAGTTACTTCAATTCCTGAAAGTCCTGTATCATTAATGACGCCGCGATTATCGAAGTAATTGCTAACCATAACGGAGGCAAAATCTGCACATTCATTAATAGCTGAAGTAATATCATCTTCGGTAACGTCATCAATATTTGCCGCAATGGTTGCAATATAAGTATCTGAATCTGAAGATTCGCCGATTCTCTTTAAAGCGCGTTTTAAATCATTATCCGTGCTTGTACCGTCGATAACGGCGGCTATTGCGTCAGCGTCCGCACTTTCAATAGTACTAACTGCATCTTCTTCAGACATCCGCGCATCACCGGCGGCGTATTGGCTAGCGTCAACGTCAGTAATGTAATTATTGCCTTCAGCGATTAAATCTTTATAATCTTCATCAACAAAATCTTTTGAATAGATAAAGCCACTTTGTGTATCGAGGTAGTAAGTTTCGCCGTCGGTACTTTCAAGCGTGAGCATTTGATAAAGTTCAGTATTTACATTGCCGCGAGTACCCTTGAAAAATTCTGCTTGTTTAGCGTCAAGATTTTTGGCAAGACCGCGTGCCAAACTTCCGCTGGAAATTGTAAAAGGTTGCGTTGTATCCTTTTGCCCGGCGAATAAAAATCTATCTCCAAGTTGGTAATTACAATTTGACATAACTTCTTCTATTGTGGAGTTCATTTCTTTTGCGATAGATTTTGCATCGGATTCTGAAAGATAAGTATTTGCCGCTTGATTTGCCTTTGTGGAAAGGGTTGCAACATTGTCAGCCATATTTGTAATAACGCTGTCAGAATTTCTCATCCACGAGACGGCAGTATTAACATTGGCAGTGTAAGTGTCATTTTCATTTTGAGTAAATTCATAGCGCATTAAATTTGCGTAGGAAACGGGATCATCACTGCCGCGATGGATTTTGGAACCGTCGGCTTGTTCAAAAAGTCTTTGTTGTTTTGAATAAGTTCTATTTAAAGCATTTTTGTAATTATACAAAAAGTGTATGCTGCTCATACGAACTGCCATAAAAATTTCTCCTTTCGATAGGAATTTAGGGGAAAATTTTTAATCACTATTCCCTAATTATCTGCCAACAGCACCGGTATTATTAACGAGACGTTCTAAGCATTCGTCCATTACACTAAGGCAACGTGAACACGCGCCGAACCCTTTTTGATATTTAATCATATCAGCAAGTTCTTCGTTCCAGTCAACACCGGCTGTAGCGTCGCGCCAATTTTGAATTTGATCCATAATTAAAGCCTGTTCAGAAACGTTTGTATCCATAGCTTGTGCAGCAACGCTTAATTTTGTCATTTCGGATTTATAATAAGCATTTAAACCGAGCCCGCCAATAGCGGTAACAGTGTCTTGAGTTTCAGCGTATTTTGAAACAGCGAAAACATTAGATCTGCCGGCAGAAACAATATTATCATAGGACATATTGAAAAGTTCGCTCATATAAACAGCGTTGGTGCCGTCGGCGGTACGCCCGCCCCAATCAATCAAATGTTCCTGCATATCTTCTTCAGTCATTATGGTTGTATAATCTTCATCGTCATCATATGCAGAGGCGGCGGCAACATATCTGTAACCGCCTGTTTCTTCAAAGTCTTTGTTAGTTGCCATTGCGCCAATAATTTTAACGCCGGTTAATTTTAAAATTTCGCCATATTCGTCTTTTCTGTAAATTCCGCTGGATTCCATGATTGTAACATAGGCGTATTTATTAACTTCGTCGTAGTTGTAGACGTATTGAACGCCGGTTTCTCCGAAAAAGTTTTTAGTATCCGGAACAGAAATAGTTTTGCCGTCATCATCATAAATTGTATTTCCGTATTCGTCAACGGCGGCTGTAAGATTTCCTGTTAAATCGTAGCCGCGCTTGTGTTGATCGTTAAAAGTAGTCATCATGAACGCGGACATATTTGCTAAATCTTCGACGTAATGGCGGCATTGATCTATAGCGTCATATTCGGCGCGGAGCATACCACTTTCCGGCAAAAAGTCGACGTCACTTTCTCTGATACGTACGTTATAATCTATAACGCCGTAATCTACGCCGTATTCTGAACTGTTGACGCCTTTTGCAAAATCTAAATGAAGTCTGTCTACTCCTGCAATTAAAGTTATACCGCCGCAAGTGACTTCATATGCTCCATATTGACTTTCATGAACATTGATATTTATATATTTTGATAAATTATCGGCAAGGACATCGCGTTGGTCGCGCAAGTCGTTAGCATACGCGCCGCCGGATTCTTTGGCTATGATTGTACGATTAATGTTGGTAATATCTTCCATAATCTGATTAATATCAGTTACGTGAATTTCAATTTGATCATAAATATCTTTAATTTGGTCGCGCAGTTGAACGCCTGCAGTTTCTATTGAATCAGCAAACGCCTTGCCTTTTTCAATGACAGCAACGCGGCTGGCAGAATCTGAGGCATTTGTAGAAAGATTAACCCATGATTTATAAAATTCTTGGAGTGAATCTTCAATGCCGCTTTGATTAGTATCGTTGAAAATAGCCTCAATTTTATCAAAATTTTTTGCGCACATATCGTAGTAGCCTTCTTTGGCAGTTTCGCTACGAAATTGAACGTCAGCATAAACGTCGCGAGAGCGTGTGATAGAAAGTGCATCAACGCCGGTACCTATAGCAAGACCATCTGTGGTATATTCCGCCTTTGTGGCAACGGGATTAACGCTTTGCCTGGAATAACCGGTAGTATCTGCATTTGTGATATTGTGTCCGACGGTATTTAACTGCATTTGGTTAATATACACGCCGCGCACCATTGTATTTAAACCTGTGAAAGTTGACATTTTCGCCGGCTCCTTTTTCAGTGTGATTTTTGGCAGTTACAAAACTGCTTGTCTAAATATTTGCGTCGAAAAGGCGACGCCCACTTTGACTGCCGGTTTTCGCCTCTGCGCCGTATGTAGGATTTGCTGACGTTCTTGACAGCACATTCAGATTAAAATTAACAAAATTCTTACCTTTATCAGTCAAACGTTGTAAAATTTTTGTTTGACGTTGGAGCTTTGATTGTAAATCGCTGTTATGTTGCAGGAGCCTAATTGCCACGTCTTTTTTTACTCCGGCGGGCTGTGAATTAATAAATTCGTTAAAATTGGAAAATTGTTGACGTTCCAAAAATTCTTGAGCCTTTAAGGAGTTTTTAGAAAGTTCAGCAATGGCAGGTTCAATTTGATTTACAATTTCAAGCATTGTGAGCGAATTTTTTTTGAGTGATTCAGTCAAATCGGCGAACAACTTCAGCAGCCGACTGCAAAATATTGTTTGCTCTCTTAAAAGAATAATCGTCTCTTCCATTATCCACCTCGATTGTCAA
>CALGGV010000359.1 GCA_937915725.1 uncultured Selenomonadales bacterium | reverse complement strand
GCTTGCCGCAGTTCCTGAAATTGGAGGGCGTCGCTATGTCTGAAATTATTTTGCGCGTTGAAAATATTACAAAAAAATTCCCTGTTGCCGGCGGGAAATTTTTAACTGCCTGTGATAATATTTCTTTCAACGTTAGGCGCGGCGAAACTGTAGCTATTGTTGGCGAAAGTGGCTGTGGAAAAACTACACTGTTAAAAGCGATTATGAATATGCAAAAACCTACAAGCGGCAAAATTTTTTTTCACGGCGTTGATATAACGCAACTTACCGGCGAAGAAAAACGCCAAAATTACAGAAATATTCAAATGGTTTTTCAAGACCCGACAGCCGCCTTTAATCCCAAAATGAAAATCAAGGATATTATTTGCGAGCCGCTTTTAAATTTCGATTTAATAAAAAAATCTGAAGTCGAAAATAAAGCCCGTGAACTCCTCGCGCAGGTTGATTTACCGCCGGACTTTGTAAATCGTTATCCGCACAATATGAGCGGCGGGCAACGTCAAAGGGTTGCAATAGCGCGGGCGTTAGCACTGGAGCCGGAAATTATTGCTTGCGACGAGGCAACCAGTGCGCTTGATGTTTCTGTACAGGATACGATTATAAAACTTTTGGTAAAACTTCAGAAAGAAAAAGGCGTAACTTACATTTTCATTTGTCACGATATGGCATTGGTAAATTTGTTCGCCCATAGAATTTGCGTAATGTATTTGGGAAATATGATGGAACAACTGGACGGCGATAAATTGGACAGCGCACGCCACCCATATACCCGCGCACTTTTGAAGGCGGTTTTTTCAACCGAACAGGAAAAAAATCAATACATAGAAATTTTGCCGGGCGATATTCCAAGCCCGCTTGATATTCCGAGTGGCTGCCCTTTTCAAAATCGTTGCTTGCACTGTCAAGAAATTTGCAAACAAAAAAAGCCCGCTTTCCACGAGCTGGAGCAAAATCATTTTATCGCCTGTCATTTTCCGCTTGAAAATTAATTTGCGCGTAAAATCGATTTTAAGGCGGGTTAAATTTAATTTTGGTATAAAGTATCGTGTAAAGTTGCTGAAAGGGGCTTGTCGTCGATTACAGCGCGTCTACGTGGCTTAATTTTTGCCGACAACTAAATTTAAAGTGAATTGTAAACGCTGTCGCTAACTACGCTATAGCCTTCAGCATTTCTCATATTTCCAAAAAATCTCATATTGTACGCAGCGAAAAATGCAACTTCGGCGGCGTTTGGAATTAACGGGTTGCCTTCGGCGTGGCTGTAACTGTGATTTATATCCCAATTTTTCCAAATTCCCTCGTAATTTTTAGAAAAAATTGTTTTAGTGTCCCAGTTGTAGCGAAAATCCATAGTGTAAGAATCGCCAATTTTGTAAGGTCCGCCAATGTAAGTATCATTTTGGCGAAAATATTCGTCTGAAAATATTACAGAAAATAATTCAATAGAAATTTGATAAAAGGGCGGCGCGTAATTTAACACTTCTACAGATTGTCTGTCTGCGTAACGCCCGACGCCCATTCCGCCGTCAACCAAAATTAAATTTCCATTGTCCAAAGTTTCAGGATACATATTTTCAGCAAACGCAGTTGAACTAAAAAATATCAACATAGCCGCTAAAAAAATTTTTAATAAATTTTTCAAGTTTCACACCTCGATAATTTGTTTTAATTTTAAAAAGTAAGATTCAACGATTAAACGTAAATTTGCATTAGAATTAATTTTGCGCTGAATATTTTTGCCTTCTTCAAAGATTTTGTACAAAGTTTTTTCAGGAATTTTAAATTTGTTCAGTCAACAACTTGTTTTAATTTTAAAAAGTAAGATTCAACGATTAAACGTAAATTTGCATTAGAA
>CALGGV010000358.1 GCA_937915725.1 uncultured Selenomonadales bacterium | reverse complement strand
GGTGAAGGAAATGCATTTGTCCGAGTCAGTGTTGAATTGGATTTTGACGCCCGCTCAATCGACAGGCAAACTTTCACGCCCGTTGTTGATGAATCCGGTATTATTCGCAGTCAACAGGATATTAGCGAGGCGTATACAGGGCAATCCAATACCCCCGGCGGTGCCGCAGGCGTTCAAGGAAATATCCCCGGCTATGTTGCTGAAGATAGAAATTCAAACGCTGAATACGAACGCAAAGAATCTACCAAAAATTACGAAGTCAACGAAGAAAATCAAAAAATTGTTTCCTCCCCCGGCTCAATTCGCCGCTTAAATGTTGCAGTTTTAGTCAATGATACTGTTACAGAATTGCAACAGGAAAGTTTGTTAAGGGTTGTTAGCTCCGCCGCCGGTATTAACGAAGACCGCGGCGATACCGTTTCAGTTGAACCGTTGCCTTTCAATATGGAAAAACGTGAAAGAGAAATTGCTGAAAGTAAGGCTGAAAGAGAGCGCAAAGATAGGATCCTTTATATGGAAATTGGAGCATTAGTATTGCTTGCTGCACTTATTATCGGCGGTTTTATGATGTATCGCCGCAAAAGACAGCAAGAGCGTGAAATTATCGAAGAGGCAAGGCGTATCGAAGAAGAACGCCGCCGCGAAGAAGAGGAAGAACGCCGCCGTATCGAAGAAGAAGAAAGAGCGCGTGCTATCGACGCCGAAAAAATCCCCGAAGATAGTCTTACTCCTGAAGAACGCCAGCAACGCGACGAAAAGAAAACCGTCCTCCAACTTATTGATCAAAAACCTGCTGATATGGCTATGCTTGTTAAACAATGGCTTTCTGAAGATGAATAAGGCTTAAAGGTTAGGGGCTAAGAATTTTTTTAAGTTTTAAAAATTAACAAGTCGACTTTTCTTTTATAATTTTTAGATGTACTTTCTTTTTTCTACAGCAAAAAAAGAAAGTACCAAAGAAAAAGTGCCGCGCCCGCCTGCGTTTTTCGCGTTTAACGTGGTATAAGTTAAAGTAACAGCCGCGTTTTCTCACGTTACCTAAACTTAAAGTCACAAGCAAAAACGGAGTGCGGCGGGCGTTTTTCAATTTTTTTCCAAAAAATTTTTAACACGTCCTGTGCGCCTTATAATTTTAACATTTGTAAACAAATTTTAGCTCTTAATCTTTTCACAAAGGAGAAATTTTTATGCCAAAAGAAGATATGTACGGCGAATCCAGAAGTATGACGGCGCACGAAAAAGCCGCTATACTTTTTATCGCAATAGGCGGCGAATACGCGGCTAAACTTTTTGAACACCTTGACGACGACGAAATAGAAAGTATCACGCTGGAAATTGCAAATAATAAGCAAGTTAGCGCAGAACAAAAAGCCGAAGTTATCAGCGAATTTTATCAAATGGCAATGGCAAGCGATTATATTTCAACCGGCGGCTTAGAATATGCGCAGGGCGTTTTGGAAAAAGCTCTCGGCTCTGAACGCGCAATGGGTATTTTGAATCGCTTGACTACAAGTTTGCAAGTTCGCCCGTTTGATTTCTTGAAAAAAATCGACCCCTCACAACTTTTAAATTTTATTCAAAATGAACATCCGCAAACAATCGCCCTTGTTATGGCGTACCTTGAACCGGATCAAGCGGCAATTATCATGACCGGACTTTCAACCGAAATGCAGGCTGACGTTGCAAAAAGAATCGCCACAATGGATAGGACTTCGCCTGATGTTATTCGTGAAGTGGAGCGCGTTTTGGAAAAGAAAATTTCTTCAATGCTTACTCAAGATTTTACAACTGCCGGCGGCGTTCCTGCGATTGTCGAAGTTTTGAACCGCGTAGACCGTACAACAGAAAAAGCTATTGTAGAATCGCTGGAAGTCGACGACCCCGAGCTTGCCGAAGAAATCAAAAAGCTTATGTTCGTTTTCGAGGACGTTGTACTTTTGGACGACCGCGCAATGCAAATTGTTTTACGTCAAGTCGATACAAAAGATTTATCGCTTGCAATGAAGGCAACCACCGAAGACGTTACCAACAAAATTTTCAAAAATATGTCAAAACGCGCCGCCGAAATGTTAAAGGAAGAACTTTCCTACATGGGACCTGTTAAAATCCGTGACGTTGAAGAGGCACAGATGAAAGTTGTTAATATTATTCGTTCGCTTGAAGATAAGGGCGAAATTGTAATTTCACGCGGACAATCTGACGATATGATGGTTTAATTTTATCCTACCAACTAAAAAAGCTTGAAAAAGTTTTTGGGCTGTGTTAATATTGCAATAGAAATTAGAATACAAATAAAATGCTGAGTATGATGTCACCAAAACGAAAAGCCCCAGAAAATGCGGGAGTTGTGCACCGCTTTCGGGGCTTTCGTTTTTGCCGTGATCAGTTGTGCTTAATCACGAGCGGGCGTCAGACTGCTACTCATTTGAAAAATTTTTTACTAAGATAGTTTGCTACAATTCCGGATACAACGCCGACGCCGAAAGAAATTATTATGCTGAGCATTTCAGTCACCTCCTCTCGTTACAATTCTGCAACTTGAGGAGTAGCAGTGCCGAAATTATAGCACAGAAAATTTTCTTGTAAAAGTCAAAGTATAGTAAATTCCTTAAGCATTCCTTTACAGGAAGGCTTTTTTTGTTTAAAATATGTACCAATAAATTTTTAAAATTTTGAGGAGTGAATATTTTTTTGTTTACGCACATAACGCAGTCCCCTTACGGGACGGTAAAATTAGCGGAAAAAGTAGCACAGCGAATCCGAGAGGGTACGGTAGTTTGTTTGGAAGGAAATTTAGGCGCGGGCAAAACTTTATTTGTACAAAGTATGGCGCGAACTTTGGGCGTTCAGGGCGAAGTTACAAGCCCAACTTTCAATCTTATGAACATTTACGAGGGATTTTGCCCAATCGTGCATTTTGATTTATACCGCCTGCAAGACGAAGAAGAACTTGAAGATATTGGTTTTTATGAGTACACAGATTTTCCTGAAGGAATAGTTTTTATTGAATGGGGCGAAAAATTTCCGGATTCTTTACCGGATGATTATGTAAAAATTGAAATTGAAAGGCTCAAAGAAACGCGCAATATGCGGCGAATAACTTTTTCTTGCGTAGGTGAAGAACACGTAGAATTTTTAAAAGAACTTGAAGAATTTGTGACAAGTGAAGATTAGGGGGCGAAAGTTTGATAATTTTGGGAATTGAGGCGGCAACTCGTGTAGCAAGTGTTGCCGTAATATCTGAAGAAAAAATCCTTGCCGAAATTTCGCAAGACGCAAAATTGACGCACTCTGAAACTTTGTTACCGCAAATTGAACAGGCTTTAAAAATTGCCGGTGTTGAAAAAATTGATGCCGTTGCAGTTAGCATTGGTCCCGGCTCCTTTACCGGCTTAAGAATAGGGCTTGCAACCGCAAAATCTTTAGCTTATGCGTGGCAAACAAAAATTATCGGCGTTCCAACTTTGCAGGCAATTTCTTTTCATTTCCCGACAAACAATTCAATAGTTATTCCAATGCTTGACGCGCAGAAAAATCGCGCCTACTTTCAAAGATTTAAAAATTGCCGCGCACTTAGCGGAATTGGAATTAAAAATATTGATGAAATTGTTAGAGACGCGGGCAAAATTGACGCAGAAATTTTTTTGTGCGGAGACGTTTTGCACAAAATAAAAATTGAATTGCCGCCGAATGTTAAAATTGCGCCAATAAATTGCAGAATGCCGTGCGCAGTCAATGTGGCACTTTTCGGCAAAGTTTTAATTGACGCGGGCGAAATTTCAAACGTTATGAATATTGAGCCGCTTTATATTCGCCGCTCGGAGGCTGAAGAATTATGGGAGCAGAGGCAGAAATAATTTTTAGAGAAATGACTTTGGCGGATATAAAAACCGTTGCTGAAATTGATGAAATTTGTTTTGACGAGGACGGCTGGGACGAAGATTTTTTTCTTGAAGAACTGCGCGACGAACATTCAGATTATATAGTTGGCGAAATTGAGGGGAAAATAATTGCCTGCGCCGGAATAAAAATTTATCTTGACGAGGCGGAAGGTATGACTATTGCAGTTTTGCCGGAATTTCAAGGGCGCGGAATTGGTAAAAAAATTTTGTCTGAAATAATAAAAATTGCCAAAAGGCGCGGCGCAAAGTCAATGATTTTTGAAGTTCGAGTAAGCAACGTTCCAGCCTTGCACATTTACCAAAAATTCGGCTTTAAAATTGTAGGACGAATTAAAAGATACTATATGAGCGGCGAAGATGCTTTAACTATGAGCGCAAATTTGGAGAAATTATGGATGCCAAAATAATTTTTAGGACAATGACGCCCGCTGATATTCCAACTATTTTTGAAATTGAAAAACAATCTTTTAAAACGCCGTGGGCGTTCAATGACTATCAAGAATGCATGGCAAGTCAAAAACATATGAAAATTGCCGCCGAAATGAATCAAAAAATTTTAGCTTATGCGGTACTTGAATTTTCTGCCAATAAGAATGTATATCTGATGAAATTTGTCGTTGCTCCGAAATTTCGACGCGGCGGGCTCGGTAAAATTTTTCTTGAATTTTTATTGAAATTGATTCGCAACTGGGGGGCGGCGGTATATTTGCACGTCAACACAAAAAATATTGCGGCTATTCGTCTTTATGAAAGTTGCGGCTTTAAAGTTTTTAATCGACTGGAAAATTTTTACAAAAGTGATAATGAAAATGCATTTACCATGGAGCGAAAAATTTAAATGGACGAAATAATTTTTAGGAAAATGATGCCCGCGGACGCTGATGCAGTTTCAGAAATTGAAATAAAATCTTTCGCTCTGCCGTGGAAACGTGATACTTTTTATGAAGTTGTTCAACGTGAAAATACAGTTTACATTGTCGGCGAGCTTGACAAAAAAATAATTGCCTACGCGGGCGCGTGGCTTGCCTTCAATGAGGCTGAAGTTATGAGTGTGGCAGTTTTGCCGGAATATCGCGGGCGCGGCGTCGGTACAAAACTTTTTGGCGAATTGCTGAAAAATTGCAAGGAGCGCGGCGCAAATGCCTTAACTTTGGAAGTGCGCCCTTCAAACACGGCGGCTATTAAACTTTATGAAAGTTTCGGCTTAAAAAGCGTCGGGCGGCGAAAAAAATATTATGTTGACAACGGCGAAGACGCTTTAATTATGTGGAATACTGATTTGGGCAGTAATTTTTAGGCAGTAGGCAGTAGGAAAAAACGACAGTGTACACGCAAGTACACAAAAAAGGCAGTAGGCAAGAGGCAGTAGGAAAAAGCGACCGTGTGCACGCAAGCGCACAAAAAAATTTTCTGCACTTTTTATATTTTTAAGTTAGGAGAAAAATTTATTGGATAAAAAAATTTTAACATTGGGAATAGAAACAAGTTGCGACGAAACGGCGGCGGCAGTCCTGCGCGACGGGCGGGAAAT
>CALGGV010000357.1 GCA_937915725.1 uncultured Selenomonadales bacterium | reverse complement strand
AAAAAACTTTGAAACGTTGACAATTTTTATCATAACAATTTACCTAAAATTTTTTAAGGGCGCGTCTTTCTTACAAAAAAACTTTGAAATGTTGACAATTTTTATCATAACAATTTAGCTAAGATTTTTTAAGGGCGCGTCTTTCTTCCAAAAAATTTTGAAATGTTGACAAGTTGTATCATAACAATTTACCTAAAATTTTTTAAGGGCGCGTCTTTCTTCCAAAAAACTTTGAAATGTTGACAAGTTGTATCATAACAATTTAGCTAAAATTTTTTAAGGGTGCGTCTTTCGCCAAAAAATTTTGAAACATTGACAAGTTGTATCATAAAAACCTTCTGAAGATTGAAAAAGTGCAACCTGAAACGCGCTGGAAGGGCGAAAAAAGAAAGTAAATTTAAAACTACCAAATTATAAAAGTTAAAATTGCATTAAGAATGAAAATAACAATAATTGAAGAAACAACCGTCTTGGTAGTGGCAATACCGACGCCCTCTGCGCCGTCCGGACAATGTAAACCGTAATAGCAACCCAAAACGGCTATTACATTTCCAAAAAATGACGCCTTAATTAATCCGCCCGTTAAATCCAAAGTCACGGCAAATTCTTGAATGGACTGCATAAAAACTTGTTGAGGAATTCCGGAATAATGAGTCGATACAAGATAACCGCCAAAAACTCCAATGACATCGCCAAAAATTGTCAAAATCGGTACAACAATCATACAGGCAAGCATGCGCGGCACAATCAAATAATCGACGGGACTAACCGCCATAACTTTTAGCGCGTCAATTTGCTCTGTAACTTTCATTGTAGAAATTTCAGCCGTTATCGCCGCACCAACACGCCCCGCACAAACTACACCAACTAAAACCGGGCCCAATTCCCTGCCAATAGCTATTGAAACTACGCCACCAACTGTCGATTCTGCACCAAATCTTATAAATTCGCTTGCCGTTTGCAAAGTAAAAACTACGCCCGTAAAAAGCAAAGTTGAAGAAACAATTAAAAGTGAATCCGCGCCTAAATGTGCCATCTGTGCAATAATATGACGCCAGCGCGGCTTGTGACGAAGTTGCTTTATAGTGTCAATGTACACTAAAACAATCTTGCCAAAATCTTCACAGCGGCGAATTATAAAGCCGCCAATAAGTTCAAGAAAACGAGTAAACATAAATTACCTGCGCGAGTGGTGAAGTGAATGAACGGGAATATTTGCTACCAGTGCAACTGAATCATCATCATTGGCAAGGGAAATTTCCATACCGCTTTTATTAACGTCCATATATTTTGAAATGACGGCGATAATATCATTTTTAAGTTGCTCCATAATTTCCGGCGAAACACTTGCTCTATCGTGAATCAAAACAACTTGCAAACGTTCCTTAGCAACTTGCCCGGACTTTTTTTCGTTCTTGTTACCAAAAATTTTCATAAGCACATCAAACATTAACCCTCACCCCTTAAAGCATACCGAATAGGCGTTTTAATCTGGTGAAGAATCCTTCTTTTGGGGGTTTAAAAAAGGGAATAGATTCGCCGCAAATTCTGCCGACGATATTTTTATAAGCTTGCCCTGCCACTGATTCTTTTACTGTAATTGCAGGTTCGCCCTTGTTTGTGGAAGTAATAACAAATTCATCATCTGGAACTATCCCAATACATTCAATCGATAAAATTTCGTTAATGTCATCAATGGCAAGCATATCGCCTTTTTCAGACATTGTATAACGCATCCTGTTTACGATAAGTTTAATATTTTCTTTATCGGCGCGTCCCAATTCGCCAATAATTTTATCGGCGTCACGTACAGCGGAAATTTCCGGCATCGTCACAACAATAGCCTCATCTGCAGCGGCTATCGCAGTTTTAAAACCTTGTTCAATTCCTGCCGGGCAGTCAATAATTATAAATTCAAAATCGCTTTTCATTTCGTTGCAAAGTTGCACGAGTTGTTCAGGATTAACAGCAGATTTATCACGAATTTGGGAAGTAGGCAAAAGGTAAAGTGAATCAAACTTTTTGTGACGCACAAGGGCTTTTTTGTAATGAACACGCCCGCTTGTTACGTCAACTAAATCATACATAATTCGATTTTCAAGCCCGAGTAATAAATCTAAATTGCGCAACCCTGTATCAGTATCAATAAGAGCCACGCGATTACCGCGCATAGCAAGCCCGACGCCAATATTTGCAGTTGTAGTAGTTTTGCCGACGCCTCCCTTGCCGCTGGTAATAACAATTATCTCACACATGGAAAATCTCCCTTCGGTTTTTTTATTTTACCTTAAAATTGGTTCAAAAACAATATAGCCGTTTTTAATGGAGGCGCGTTCGGCTTGCTCGGCTTTTTTTATATCATCCGGTCTGCGGGCGATTAAATCTGCGATACGAATTTGAATCGGTCTTAACTTGTCAGCCACAACACAAGCAGTTTGGTCGCCGAAAGCTCCCGCGTGAACATAACCACGACAAGTGCCGCGTACGTCGATACTTCCGCCGGCGATAATCTGTGCGCCCGGATTTACATTGCCAAAAACCAAAACTGAAGATTCAGTGCGTACTTCTTGCCCGCCGCGCAAAGTCTTATTTACAACAATCGTAGTTTTTGCCGGATCCACTTTTGGCGGTGGCGCAGGCGCAGAAACGGACGCGGCTTTTTGTTCAAATTTCGGCGCAGTTGCTGTTGGAAACTTATCACTGAATAACATTCCATGCCTATGAAAAAGGCGGCGTAATTCTTCAGTTTGTTCAGCTGAAAAAGAATTTTTATCCATAAAAACAGTTGTCCCGCGAATAAAAAATCTGTCGCCCGTTGTCAATTTTTCCAGAATTGACGCTTTTACTTCGTCAAATTTTGCATTTTTGTCCAGCAAAAGTTGCAAGCCGGATTTCAGCCCGCGAATTTTTACAACGTCATTCATCATAATCACCTCTTTTCTAAATTTTAGGAATAAAATTTTCCTTTCATATATTATACAAGATTTATGGATAAATTCCAGTTTTTTTTCATAGATTAAACAGGGAATATATTAACTTAAAATTAAAAAATAGGCAAGAGTTTTAGTAATTTAGGATTTTTACAAAAAAATATAGTTAAGGAAAAATTTTCACTAATCCTTAACTATCTGAAAAAATTTTTTAGAAATAATTCTTTTTTGGAACATATGGCTTTTTTATTTCAAAAATTGGAACGTTTCAATTAACTTTAGAAAAAATATTAAAAAGATTTTTGAATTTTAGCCGTAGCAGTAACGCCGCGTTGATGACCGACCCAGCCTGTAGCGTTTATGTCAACTGCCCACGGATTGTTTTTCA
>CALGGV010000356.1 GCA_937915725.1 uncultured Selenomonadales bacterium | reverse complement strand
GAAATTGAACTTCCGCCAAAAATTCGTGAATCCAACAAAAAAATCTTTGGCGCAGATTTAACCGCGTCTGAACTTGTCAGAAAAATTGTTACAGACGTTAGAAAATTTGGCGACAGTGCAGTTATCGACTACACAAAAAAATTTGACGGCGCAGAAATTTTAGCTGAAAACTTTTTGGTAACTGCTGAAGAAATTGACGCCGCCGAAAAGCAAGCCGATTCAAAAATTGTTGACGCTTTAAAAATTGCCGCCGAAAATATTAAGTCTTATCACATTGAACAACTTCCAAAATCCTGGATAACTTATCGCCAAAAAAATTCAATTTTGGGACAATCAATCATTCCGCTTGAAAAAGTTGGAGTGTACGTACCTGGCGGGCTTGCCGCGTACCCTTCAAGCGTTTTGATGAATGTTATACCGGCGAAAGTTGCGGGCGTCAATGAAATTATTATGTGCGTTCCTGCGAAGGGTGGCAAAATTAATCCCTACGTTTTAATTGCGGCGAAAATTGCGGGCGCGGATAAAATTTACAAAATTGGCGGCGCACAGGCTATAGCGGCAATGGCGTTTGGTACTGAAACTATTCCCCGCGTCAACAAAATTACAGGTCCCGGAAATATTTTTGTTACGCTTGCAAAGAAAGAAGTTTTTGGGCATTGTGATATTGATATGTTGGCAGGTCCGAGCGAAATTTTGATTATTGCCGATGAAAATGCTAATCCTGTTTACGCCGCCGCCGATATGCTTAGTCAAGCTGAACATGATCCGCTTGCTTGCAGTATCGTCATTACCACAGATAAAAATCTTGCAGAAAAAATTTCTGTTGAGGTTGAAAGTCAACTTGCGAAATTGCCGCGCCGTGAAATTGCGGAGGCGTCAATTAATTCCAACGGCTTAATTATTGTCGCGCGGGATTTAAACGAGGCGGTAGACTTTGCCAATATTTCAGCTCCTGAACATTTGGAATTGTTGACTGATTCGCCTTTCAATCTTTTGCCGAAAATCAAAAACGCGGGCGCGGTATTTTTGGGCGCGTATTCGCCGGAGCCATTGGGCGATTATCTGGCTGGACCTAATCACGTTTTGCCGACGGGCGGTACTGCAAAATATTTTTCTGTTTTGAACGTTGAAACTTTTTTAAAGCGCACAAGTTTAATTTCCTATACTCGCGCAGATTTATTAAACATTGCTGAAAATATCATTGAACTTGCAAACGCTGAAGGTTTAACTGCGCATGCTGAGGCAATTATCAAACGCAAAAATTTATAAGTAATTAAAAAAATTTTTATACAAAAAAAGGCAAACTCCAAAACGGGGCTTGCCTTTTTAGTTTGCAAATTTGAAATTTATTTAAGTGCGTCCATTGCAGATTTTATTTTTTCAGCAACGCAGGAAATTTTATACACTCCGAGTCAATTATCAAACGCAAAAATTTTTGTAAGAAAAAAGGCAGACTCCAAAACGGGGCTTGCCTTTTTAGTTTGCAAATTTGAAATTTATTTAAGCGCGTCCATTGCGGATTTTATTTTTTCAGCAACGCCGGAAATTTTTTTAAGTGGCGTTGAACAAGCTGCAACTCTAATTCCCAATTTCAATGGTACAGCGAAAATTAAATCATCTTGCAATTTTTTACAGACGGCGACGGGATTTTCAGCGGGAACTGCGATAAAAAAGCCGCCTTTGTACGGTACAATTTTTAAGCCGCAATTTGCCGCCTCATTTACAAAAACTTCTGCGCGGCGGTTTACATGTTCACGCAAAAATTTTTGATCTGCCGCCAAATTCTTGCTCAAAATGCTGTCGTTATTAATTCTTGTAAATAAAATCTGCGCGCCGTGATTTATATTCGACCAAACAGCGCGGCTTGAATATTTGTTTGTATCGTTAAACTCTGAAATAATTTCTGCACTTGAGGAAATCGCCACCAATGCGCCGCAACGTTGCCCGTAAAGCGTGTAACTTTTTGACATACTCATAGAAATTAAAACCAAAATATTTTGCGGCAGATTTTTAAATTTTTCAATGAAACTCCACGCCGTTTCTTTATCGCCGGCAAAATCTATGTACGCAATGTCAACCAGCAATGTAATTTTTTTGCCGCCCGTCGCGCAGTTTTTCAAAACTTCCAAAACTTTATCCCATTCAGAATCACTCAAAGAATAACCGGTGGGATTATGTGCAGGCGAATTTATAATTGTCAACAATGAATTTTGCGCGGCTAAAATTTCTTCAATCTTCGCAGAAAAATTTTCAAAGTTAAAAAATTTATAATCGTCGTCGAAAAGTTTAAAAGTCTCAAGTTTTTTTCCAGTTTCGGTGCAGATAACGTTGTAAGTTCCCCAAAACCAATCCGAAGTTAAAACTTTTTCGCCGCGCTCCGCGTAATTTGCAATAGCGTGATGAATTGCGCCCGTTCCGCCGGAAGTTGCAACCGCGCCGAAATATCCTTCAAAATCTTTATCGCCCAAAATTTGTCGACGTACACCCTCGATAAAATCTGCACGCCCGGAAATTGGCGCGTATGACATAAAATCCGCCATTGCCATTTCACGAAAAATTTTTTCAACCGTCGGCAGTACTTCCAGATTTCCTTCCTCGTCAAGTACCGTACCGATTGTGGCGTTGGTAACTTTTTCCGCGCCGAATTTTTTTATTGCCTCTTTGCAAGCTGCATTTGCCTCAAAAATTGGGTCTACTAATTTTCTATTCACGGCGTGAGTTGCCGCCATATTCATTGCCATTTAAAATTTTGCCCCCTTATGAATAACTGCCGCCTATTATAACATTTAGGTAAATTTTGGCAAAATTTTTAACTTATGTATTCACGTATTCAAATTGATAATGCAGCGGGATTTTTTACAAGGTAAGGATACTTAGCCAAAAAATCTTTAAGTCCCGGTATTTGAATATCATTAATATCACACGGAGAAAATTTTTCTTCGCCATAAAAATATTGCCCATCCGCCATAGACTGCTCTATAAATTTTTCATCAAGATATTTTTCGTCCTGTACAACCCGTTCCTTTCCCTCAACTATGCTGTTCATTTTTGAAATAATTCTTTGAGTACCGCCCATATATGAAAAATGATAACCGCCTTCAACAATGCGCGGCAAAATTCGGCGTGCATTTCTAAAAGCTTGCGGCGACTCCATAAATTTATATTTGCCTATTACTGTACCTTCCCAATCAGTTTTAAAGGACGCATAATCAAAGTAATAACAATGAAATCTTTGCTTGCATACTAAAGGCATAAAATCCAAAAGTTTGATAGTTCGTACTAAACTTTGGAAAGGAAGAAGGGAGCCTAAAGTATATGGTTCCGGATAAAGATATTGAATGCATTGAACGTTCAAATTTGTATCAAATTGACTGTCAAGCAAAGTTTTTATCGTATAAGGATTTGGAAATTCATCGACGTCAGAAATAAAAATTAAATCGTCCGGTTCAGCATCGCCCAAGCCTTGAATAATATTATTGCGCTGATTATTTTCTATTGACCAGTCTCCAACGCCCTTGTACGGTACAACGGAATTATCCATAATATATCGAATTTTTTTGAAATACGGTTGAAATTCTTGCGAACGCGCCAAAAAATTAAAAGGTTTTGGCTCATTTGTATGAGTTTTATCTGCCTCAACTATTACAAAATAATCTACCAGATCATAAAAAGTTTTGAGGCGCAATTCCAAAAGTTCAAATTCGTTAAAAAATGTAAAACAATCATAAACCTTCATAAAAATTCCCCCTAAAAAAAATAAAACTCCAAAATTAATGGAGTTAATTTTAAATTGAACAATATTTTAATCTTTGAAAAATTCGTCGTGAATACTATTTACAGCCTCAGTAAGTTGAGAACCTTTAATCAAGCAGGAAACGCTGATTTCTGAAGTGCTGATAATGTCAATGTTGACATCTGCGCGAGCAAGTGCGCCAAACATACGCGCCGCAATACCGGGCTTGCCCAACATTCCCGCGCCGACGATTGAAACTTTTGCAACGTCTTCTTCAACCAAAACGCCCATTGCATTAATTTTTTCTGCTACAACTTCAACAACTTTTTTAGCCTCCGGCAAATCGTCAAGGGCGATTGTGAAAACCATATCAGTAATATTTTTTTCGATATTGCGGATACTTTGAACAATCATATCAACGTCAATATTAGCATCAGCAAGCGCGGCAAAAATCGTGTGGGCAATACCGGGCGTATTTGCTACGCCTAACACTGCAATTTTAGCAACTTTTTGATCGTGGGCAACGCCTCTAATTTCAAAATCTTTATCTTCCAAAGTGTAGTCCTCCCTGATAATCGTACCGGTTTTATTTGTGAAGGTGGAGCGAACGTGAATAGGAATATTAAAATATTGCCCCATTTCGACGGAGCGCGGCTGCATAACGCCCGCGCCTAGTCTTGCCATTTCCAACATTTCAACGTACGTAATTTCTTTCATACGGCGGGCTTTTTTTACAATTCGTGGATCTGCAGAGTAAACGCCGTCAACGTCAGTAAAAATTTCGCACTCGTCAGCCTTCAACGCGCCTGCAAGTGCAACCGCTGAAGTATCACTGCCGCCGCGCCCTAAAGTTACGGGGTCTCCAAATTTATCTATTCCTTGAAATCCTGCAACTACTACAATATTTCCTTTTTCAAGTTCCTCATGTACGCGCTTAGGATTTATCCCCAAAATTCTGCCTTTAGTGTGAATTGAATTTGTACGCATTCCAATCATTGAACCGGTTAAAGAAATTGCGGGTTGACCAAATTTTTGAAAAGCCATTGCCAAAAGTGCGATTGAAATTTGTTCACCCGTTGTTAAAAGCATGTCCATTTCACGGGAATATTGCGCCTTGTACGGTTGGTTGTCAATTCCTTCAGCCAAAGTTATAAGATTGTCGGTAGAATCGCCCATTGCTGAAACTAC
>CALGGV010000355.1 GCA_937915725.1 uncultured Selenomonadales bacterium | reverse complement strand
GCGCAATTCGTGAAAAAGTTTGCCGCGCTTCCACTAACAATGAACTGGATAACATTTTTGAAGACAATTTTTAAGAGACTTAAATTTGATAACAGAATAACCAATTCCGTAAAAGGAATGAAAGATTTTTTTAATCTATCAAAATTCCTGTCATTTTCAAAAGATATTTTGCATTCGTGGTTGTGCAACGCCCTTCGCGGAGTTTAAAATCAAATTTAATTTTGTTGTCTTCATAATATTCTTGGAAGTGTGCATTGAAAATTGGAATGTCATTTGGCGAAGTCATTTCGCAAAGTTCAAAATCGTGTGTTGTAACAAGTGTAATACTGCGTTCATTTGTCAAACGCTTAATCGCCTCGCGCGCGCCCAGCAACCTGTCATTTTCATTTGTACCCTTGAAAATTTCGTCTATACAAATAAACATTGGCAAATTTTTTTGGCTGTACTCAATCATACTTTTAATTCTCAAAAGTTCAGCATAAAAAGTTGACATACCCTGCGTAATATCATCATTGACACGAATTGAAGTAAAAATTGCCATTCTGCTTACAGAAAAACTTTCAGCACAAACAGGCGCGCCCGCGTACGCCAAAAGTACCGCGCTTGCCAAAGTTCTAATCCAAGTAGTTTTGCCCGACATATTTGCGCCGGTAATAATCGTTGTGCTTGCGCGTAAATCTGCGCTATTTTCTACGGCTTTTTTATCTGCGATTAAAAGACTTGATAAATTTTTTGCTTTAATTCTTGGGTTATCGCCGTCCAAAAGTTTTGGGAAACAATAAGTATCCCGCGTTTGCCCAATCGACGCAAAACTCATTAAAACTTCAGCTTCTGACCACGCGTCTAACCATTGCCGCAAATGATAAGTTGCCGTTTTTCGCCAATTCAAAAATTCAGCCGCGCAGAAAAAATCCAGCAAAAATAAAGAATTGCCCAAAATGTAAGATACGGGATTTTTTCTCGTGTTTACAACTTTTAAAAGCAAAGATAACATTTTTAATTTTTCAGCCGCCGAAACTTCATCTGTTAAGGCGTCACGAATTTTTTTTAAGCCGCGTGAACTGAAATCTGTACTTTCGATACGCTCAAATATTGCTTGATAAAGTTTCAATTCTTTTGAAAACATTTGCAACGGCTTTAAAAGTTCTGAAATTCTTCTAAGCATTGTAAAAGCCAATATCAGCGAAAGAAAAGGTACAAGCGGCAAAAATAGCGGGTCTAAAATTCCTCGATAAGTTAAAAAGCACTGCAATATAAAAATTGGCAACGGCAAAAATCGCAGGTAAAAAATTTTATTTGAACGCGGAATTGGTTCTTCAACTGCGTCCAATAATTCGGTTGTATCGTGATTATCCGGCATAAGCCGTGCGTACGCCTCTAAATCCAATGAAAGGCGCGGGCGTTGCAATAATTCTGCTACTGCGTGTTGACGAATTCTAATTTCTGAAAAATCTTTTGGCGGCAAGGGCGAAAGTGATTCTGCTAATCTGTCGCGCCCGCGTTTTGTTCGCGCCGCGCAAATATATTGGAAAATGGAGCCTGCGCCGAAAATATATAAATCTACGTCTTGTGGTCTGTCATTTTTTAAATATCTGTGCCCGTCTTGTGAACGTTTTCGCCACGTGCCACGCGCCCTAACTATATAAGAATTTAAAACATTCAGCCTTGAAGTTAAAAATTTTTGGCGGCTTTTAATTTCATTGTGGTAACTTACCAGCCGCAAAAAAATTAAAAATAAAACCGCCGCGCCCCAATATCCTTCCTTGTAATAATCGTAACCAATAGCAAAACTTGCAACCGTTGCCAAAAATACTCCTACCCGCGCCCATGAAACTTTTTTTTCGCGCCGGTGTAAATCTTTTTGCTCTGTTAAATCAATTTCTCTTTCGTTGTCATAAAATTCCCTGTTCAAATAAATTTCCTTTCCTTCCTAAAAATCCCTAGTATTTGTTTACAAAGTTTAAAGATTGAACAAGTCGGCTTTTCTTTTATAATTTTTAAATGTACTTTCTTTTTTCTACAGCAAAAAAAGAAAGTACCAAAGAAAAAGTGCCGCGCCCGCCTGTGTTTTTCGCGTCAAGCCAAAAGTAGTTCAAAGTTCCAGCCGCGTTTTCTCACGTTTTCTTAGTCTTAAAGTCCCAAGCAAAAACGGAGTGCGGCGGGCGTCCTTTGCCCCTTCTCTTTCATTCGTAAACATACTCTAGTCTTTAGTCTTTAGTCCTTAATCCCTAGCCCTTAGCCCTTAATCCCTAGCCCTTAATCCTTAGCCCTTAAAATAATTATAACTTTTTTTCGACTGATTGTGAAATTATTTTTGTGCGTAATTGAAATGGTTTTTTGTAAATGTTACAATGTCAAAGATAATAAGTGTTCGGACAATATTTTTTCTGTGACGATTTTTATCAGGAGGTTTTACTATTGAAAAATTTTAGAGAGGAAGGTTACATTGAGAAACAACGAACAAAGAATTGAACAAAAACTACAAATAATTCCGCTGGGCGGCTTAGGCGAAATTGGAAAAAATATGACGGTAGTTCGGTGCGGCGACGAAATGATTATAATCGATTCCGGTTTAATGTTTCCGGAAAATGATATGCTCGGCGTAGATTTAGTCATTCCGGATATTTCTTACGTGATAGAAAATGAAAAATGCTTAAAGGCAATAATTTTAACGCACGGACACGAAGACCACATTGGCGCGTTGCCGTACATTCTAAAAAAATTGTCAGTGCCGGTGTACGGAACAAAGTTGACGCTGGGAATTTTGGAAGGACGGCTTAAAGAAAACGGCGTTGACTGTGGAAATTTACACGCGGTTGTACCGGGCGAAATTATAATTTTGGGCTGTTTCAGCGTAGGATTTATCAGAGTTAATCACTCAATACCGGATTCTGTCGGCTTGTCAATTAAAACGCCTGTTGGAATGATTGTGCACACGGGCGATTTTAAATTTGATTATACGCCGGTTGACGGGAAAATGACGGATTTTAGACGCCTTGCAGATTTAGGCAACAAAGGCGTTTTGGTTATGATGGCTGATTCTACAAATTCAGAAAAGGAAGGACACACTTTAAGCGAAAAAACTGTAGGCGTAGCGTTTAACCGTGAATTTGCAAACGCGCAGGGCAGAATTATTGTTGCAACTTTTTCTTCAAATGTTCACAGAATCCAACAGGTTATTGATACTGCTATAAAATATCGCCGCCGCGTTGCAATTTTGGGGCGAAGTATGGTAAATGTTGTAAATATTTCAATGGAGCTTGGCTACATTCACGCGCCGGAGGGCGTCATTATTGACATTGAAGAAATTGTAAATTATCCTGCAAACAAAATTGTAATAATAACCACAGGAAGTCAAGGCGAGCCAATGAGCGCGCTTACCAGAATGGCTATGAGTGACCATCGGCAAGTTGATATTATTCAAGGCGATACAGTTATAATTTCTGCTACGCCAATTCCCGGCAATGAAAAAGTTGTTGCAAAAACCGTTGACAATCTTTTAAGACTCGGCGCAAATGTAATTTATAGCCGCTCTGAAGGTATTCACGTTTCAGGGCACGCCTCAAGGGAAGAATTAAAACTTATGCATAATCTTATCAAGCCGAAATTTTTTATTCCCGTGCACGGCGAACTTCATCATTTGTTTGCACATGCAAAACTTGCTGAAGAATTGGGAATGACGCGGGATCATATTTTAGTTGGCGAAAATGGATTTGTCTTTGAATTTACAAAGGAACGCGGAAAAGTTGTTGGCAGAATTAATTGGGGCGTGGTAATGGTTGACGGCTTAGGCGTGGGAGACGTTGGAAATATTGTACTGCGCGACAGGCGGCAACTTTCGCAGGACGGGATTTTAATTGTGGTAGTTACAATGAATCGTGAAACGGGAAAAATTGTAGCCGGTCCGGACGTCGTAAGTCGCGGCTTTGTCTATGTAAGAGAATCAGAGGCTTTAATGGACGAGGCAAAATCTAGAGTTATGCAGGCGTTGAAACATTGCTCTGAAGAAAAAATTACCGACTGGTCAACAATCAAAATCAATGTTAAAGACGCCCTCGCGCAGTTTCTTTTTGAACAAACGCGCCGTCGCCCTATGATTCTTCCAATTATTATGGAAATTTAATTTGTAAGGCAAAGTTTTAAAATTTGACAAGTCGGCATTTCTTTCTTTAAAAGAAAGAAACGCCTAGCAAAGAAAGAATCTTACGCCCGCCTGCGTTTTTCGCGTCAAGCAAAAAGTAATTTGCAGGTTGCAGCCGCGTTTTCTCACGTTACCGCAATTTAAAGTCACAAGCAAAAACGGAGTGCGGCGGGCGTCTTAATTTATTTTCAAAAAAAAATTTGGCGCAATACGCGCCTTTTTTGTTGAGCAAAAAATTAAGCTATATAGAAATTTGTATACATTACAGCGGCGGCTTGAAAAATTTTTAATCTACAAATATAATTTGCAAGTAATGATTTTTTTGGAGAGGAAGATTTTTTAATGGCTAACGTAAACGAAGAGGCTTTAGCCCTGCATAAAAAATTTCAAGGGAAATTGGAAGTTGTAAGCAAAGTACCGCTGAAAACTGCGTACGATTTAACTTTAGCGTATACGCCGGGCGTTGCCGCCCCTTGCCTTGAAATTAACAAAGACCCTGAAAAAATTTATGATTATACAAATCGTGGAAATTTGGTTGCCGTCGTCACGAATGGCACGGCAGTTTTAGGACTCGGCGATATTGGCGCGGGCGCGGGCTTGCCGGTTATGGAAGGTAAATCCATTCTTTTTAAAGGTTTTGCCGGCGTCGATGCTATTCCAATTTGCCTTAACACCAAAAAAGTTGACGAAATTATTAAAACTATCCAGCTTATGGCTCCAAGTTTTGGCGGGATTAATCTTGAAGATATTAAGGCTCCGGAATGTTTTGATATTGAACACGCGCTGAAAGATTCTGTTGATATTCCGGTTTTTCATGACGACCAACACGGCACGGCAATAGTTGTAAGTGCGGCGTTGATTAACGCTTTAAAACTTGTCGGTAAAAAATTTTCTGATATTAAAGTTGTAGTAAACGGCGCGGGCGCGGCTGGTATGGCGATAACCTATCTGATTCAGAAAATGGGCGCAGAAAATATCATGCTGTGCGATTCAACCGGCGCAATTTACGAAGGACGCGGCAAAGGTATGAATCCTTACAAAGACCAAATCGCCGCCGTTACAAATTCGCAACACGAGGCAGGACAACTTGTCGATATTATCAAGGGCGCGGACGTTTTCATTGGCGTTTCAAAGGCAAATTTGCTGTCTGAAGAAATGGTTAAAAGTATGAACAAAGACGCAATTATTTTGGCTATGGCGAATCCTAATCCGGAAATTTTGCCGGATAAAGCAAAGGCGGCTGGCGCACGTGTAGTTTGCACGGGCAGAAGTGATTTTCCTAACCAAGTAAATAATTTGTTGGCGTTTCCCGGAATTTTCAGAGGCGCGCTTGACGTTCGTGCAACCGATATTAACGAACAAATGAAAATTGCGGCGGCTTATGCTATTGCGTCATTAATCAGCGATTCTGAATTGAATGAAGAATACGTTATCACAAATCCATTTGATGAAAGAGTTGCTCCGACAGTTGCGGCGGCAGTTGCAAAAGCGGCTATTGAAAGTGGCGTTGCCCAAAATAAAAATATCACGCCCGAGCAAGTTGCTCAACATACACGCGAACTTTTGAAAAAATAATTTTTAGATATACAAAAAAAATTTAGCCGTCCAAATTACGGGCGGCTTTTTTATTTTGATTAATAAAAAATTTTTTATTTTTTGTAACCGAGCTCCTTAGCCTTTGCAAAGTCTGCATTGGCTTTTTCAGTTTCGCCCAACGCTTTATAACAAATTCCGCGATTGTTATAGAATGTAGCAACATCCGGTTCAAACTCAATGGCTTTGTTAAAATCAACTATTGCTTTGTCATATTGTTGCAAATGATAATAAATTATACCACGAAGGTTATATGCAGATCCATCTGACGGGCTGCGCTCGATAGCCTCATTGGCATCGGCTATTGCCAAGTCATACTGTTTTAATTCAACATAAACATTGCCGCGCCATATATATGCAGTAGTTACATTATGCTGCGAATCAATTATTTCAGTATATTTATTAATTGCGCCTTGATAATCCCCTTTATCGTAAAGCTCATCTGCTTCTTCAAATTTTTTTGTTTGAAACATTTCTTCTATTAGTTCTTCGTACTTTGCATGATCTTTTTCAAATTTTTCAGTTTCTCCCAAATCTTTATAACAATAAGCGCGGGAAAGATAAATAAATGGATTATCCGGATCAAGTTCAATGGCGCGGTTATAATCAGAAATTGCCGCTTCGTACTGTTTTAATGTTTTGTAACTGCTGGCACGTGAATCGTAATATTTCCAATCATTCGGATTGAGTTCAATAGCTTTGGTAGAATCAGAAATAGCTGCTTCGTACTGTTTAAAATGCTTGTATACGCTTGCGCGCTCTCTATAAGCCGTTGCGTCATTCGGATTCAATTCAATAGCTTTGTTAAAATCAGCAAGTGCTTTGTCATAATGTGACAAATTTCTATAAATTATTCCGCGATTCAGATATACTTTTGGCAAATTGGGATTAAGTTCAATAGCACGATTAAAATCAGCTACAGCATTTTTATAATTAGAAAGATCGCTGCCATATTCATCAAAATCTTCGTGAGGACTTCCGGTAGTTAAGAAGTATTTTAAATTTTTGTAAACAATGCCGCGATTTTGGTAAGCTTCTGCATTATTCGGATTAAGTTCAATAATTTCAGTGTACAATTCAATAGTTTCATTATAAAGTCTGTTTCTGGATAAAATTTTTCCTTGATTATTAAATTCTTCTGCCTGTTGCAATTTTTGTTCGGCTAAAGTTTCTTTTTCGGCTTGAGACATTTCAGCTTGAGCTTTAGATACAAAATTTTCTGTAGCGAAAGGCGGAGTAAAAATAAAACTTTCCGCCGCAACCGACGCCACCAATAATTTTTTCAAAAGTTTTTTCATAGTATCACCTGCAATTTCTTTTAACAATATCACTTCCAAATTAAAATTTCATAAAAATTTAGTGCGCCTCGATTATAATTTTTGTACCGGCGGGAAATTTTTCATAGAGTTTAAATTCCTGCCCCGCAAGATTAATCGTCAACTGCGTATCGACGCCCGTCCGCAATTCCAATTTTTTTATTGAGCGGTTCATTTCGTCCATTATAAACCAGCCGTTATCTTCATAAAAAACGCCGTCACTTTCCATGAACGGCAACCCGACGCCCTGCGATTTATATCTTGTGCGCAGTAAAATAAAATTTTCGCCGTCAAATTCCAATTCCTCAATTACCGGCGTTTTCTGCACGGAATGTACAAAACTTATCACAAGCGGCGTACCTTTTTTGGCGTCAACGCTTGCGATATTTTCTGTGGAATGCTCAATTTCGGCGGCGATATAAATTTTTTCTTCGTTAAACTTAAAAATTATTAACGCTGTAAAAATTAAAATTATTGCTACAAAAATTTTTTTCATTGTTGGTCTTCAAAATCCTTTGGACTGTAATATTTGTCGGTATGTAAATATTCATCTTTGACAACCGCGCCGTTGTTATAGTAAACGCGGTAAACTGAAGGATTCATACTGTCTCCGCCCGTTTCAATGGCAACCGTGTTACCGTTTAAATCTGCGCGAGTGCCCAAAATGCAAACAGTAAGTTCAGAGCCGCTTGCATAAGTTTTTATATAAACAGGGTGCGGCAAGTCATTTCTAAATTTAAAATCAATATAATCTTCAGCAACGGTTGCATCCCTGCCCGCGCTAACGTAACTGGACGGGAAAAAGTGCGGCGTCCTTTCAGTAGGAGTCAAGCCCGCCAAAAGTACGGCGTTGTACAAAGTCGAACTTACTTGACAAACTCCGCCGCCGACGCCGTCTTCAGTTTTGCCGTTGACAATAACCGGCGCGTTAGCATAACCTGCAGCGTAACTGCGCGGACCAACTGTATTATTGAAAGAAAATTCCCAGCCGGTTTTAACAATTTTGTTTGAAATTGAATCAGCGGCAAGCCAAATATTGTAACCGCGGTTGCCGGGGTAATAGTAAGTTGTATATTCGCCCAAAATGGTATCAATCTGCGCGACGTCTTCAGTTGTAATGAAAGGCTGAATTTCTTCCGGCTCCAGCGGAATTACGCCATTTGCAAGATTTAAATTTGTAAGCGGATCCTTCAAAGATTCTGCAAGTTTAGTTTGGTCAAGTTTTTTACCAATGACGCCGGGAATTTTTTCGATAGCATCGCCGTTCAAACTTACGAAGGCGTTTTCAGGTTGAGTATCGATTTTTGCGGCAATTTCAGAAATTTTTTCATTCAAAAGATTTTCGTTGTAATTTGCGGTTAAAGCAACTGTGGGTTTTTTCGACATAGAATTAATTTGACTGCTAAGATTTTCAAAGAAAGTACCGCCGCGCCCGTAACTTTCGGCGTCAGCAACTGCTTTATCAATTTGCGGCGTCCAGCCAATTTCTTGCGGCGTAATTTGAAATTGTTCATTGCCATATTGAAAAACTAACGGCTGAATTTTTTGGGCGGCTACATTTTGGAAAAAATTTTGCGCGGCAGATTCATTCATACCGGCAAGCGGCTGCCCTTCATAGTTGACGCCTGAAACAATTTTATCACTGTCAGCAATGGAATTTGAAACTGCTCCCGCTGTTACGCCCGTTGCAACAATCAAACTCGATGCAATTATTGGAATTTTCTTTGCTAAAAATAATTCCTTCCAATCTCGATTTTCCGCGTTTAGAATTTGCATTTAAAAACGCTCCTTTAAAATATTTACATATAAATTTCATAATTGTTTTGGTACAATTACTCCAAATAAAAAAATTTTCCTTCAAGATTTTAGCAGAATAGTTATTGATAGTCAAAAAATGTTGGAGGCAGACAAAATGAAAACGGCGATAATCACGGGCGGCACTTCCGGAATTGGTTTAGCCACAGCAAAAATTTTTTTGGCGCAGAAATATAATTGCGTACTTGTTGGAAGAAATTTATCGAAGTTTGAAAAAATAAAAGCTGAACTTTTTGGGAATTTTGAATTTATTCAAGCTGACGTTGGAAAAATTTCTGACTGCGAAAAAATTATTTCTGAAACTGTAAAAATTTTCGGCGGTGTGGATGTTTTGATAAACAACGCGGGGCTTTACACTGAAGGCGCAATTAGCGGCGTTACAGAAAAAGATTTTGACGAAATTTTTAATACAAATGTCAAGGGAGTTTTTTTTCTAAGTCGCGCAGTTTTTGAGGAAATAAAAAAGCGGCGCGGCTCAATCGTCAACGTTGCAAGCGACGCGGGAATTAAGGGAAATTATTTTTGCGCGTTGTACGCGGCAAGCAAAGGCGCGGTTGTGGCTTTTACAAAATCTTTAGCGTTAGAATTGGCAAATTTTGGCGTGCGTGTAAATTGCGTTGCGCCCGGCGATATTTTGACGCCACTAACTTTACAGCAATTAAAAAACTCCGGCGAAACTGTCGGAGACTTAGAAAAAATTTATCCTGTTGGAAGAATTGGAACGGCTGAAGAAGTTGCAGAGGCGATATATTTTTTGGCAAGTGAAAAGGCAAGCTTTATCACGGGCACAATTTTAAGTGTGGACGGCGGGCTTACTGCTTAAAAATTTG
>CALGGV010000354.1 GCA_937915725.1 uncultured Selenomonadales bacterium | reverse complement strand
TCTCGACCCCCAGATTGCGAACCTGATGCTCTCCCAGCTGAGCTACGTCCCCAACGCCGCGTAGTGTATCATTTTATTTTTAACTTGTCAAGCAAATTTTTTCTTGTTGTTATCGTCAAAAAAATCTGCTATTATGTTTCATAAGGAGTGATAAATTTTGCCGAGAGTTTCTTCAGATACAAAACGCTTTTTAAAACGCATTGACTACACTTTGTTATTTGCGTCGCTAGCGATAATTTTATACAGTTTGATAATAATCAGCAGTGCCACGCACATTAACACGCCCAGTGAAGACAGATTTTGGTTTGTTCAGCGGCAAGGATTATTTGCGCTGATTAACATTGTAATTGCCGCAATTTTTCTAAACTTCGATTATCGCGGCTTGCAACAGTACGGAAAAAAATTATACATTTTAAATTTGATAATGTTAGTGGCGGTAATGTTATTTGGACACGCAGCATTGGGCGCGCAGCGTTGGATTCAAATTGGACCAATAAGCATTCAGCCTTCAGAATTTTCAAAGTTGATAATGATAATTTGTATGGCGGCTGTACTTGAATCAAGATTTGGCAACTTAAAAAGTCTACGAGATTTATTGCCGGTTGCCGTGTATATTGGAATACCTTTTATTTTAGTTTTAAAGCAACCGGATTTAGGAACTTCACTGGTATTTATGGCAATATTTGTTGGAATGATAATAGCTTGCGGGATGCCGTGGAAATTTTTTATTGGAATGATAATTGCCGGGCTGGCGTCATTTCCCTTCCTGTGGAAATTTGTTTTGAAAGATTATCAAAAAATGCGCCTGACAGTTTTCTTAGATCCAAATGTAGATCCGCTGGGGAGCGGTTATCATATCATTCAGTCAAAAATTGCAATAGGCTCCGGAATGTTATTTGGCAAGGGAATTTTTCAAGGTACACAAAGTCAATTAAATTTTTTGCCGGAAAATCATACAGATTTTATATTTGCGGTAGTTGGTGAAGAATTTGGATTTATCGGCGCGGTAATTTTACTTGTACTTTATTTGATTGTACTTTGGCGCGGGATTCAAATTGCAAAAGAGGCGGCTGATATGTTTGGGCGGTTATTGGCAGTTGGAATAACTTCAATGCTGGCGTTTCACGTTTTGGTAAATGTTGGAATGACAACGGGAATTATGCCTGTAACAGGAATACCTTTGCCGCTGATGAGTTACGGGGTCAGCGCGTTGACAACGGATATTTTAGCCATTGCAATTTTGCTTAATGTAAATATGCGAAAACAAAAATTAGATTTTACAATTTAGGAAGTGAAAAAATGTTACAGTTAAAAAATTATAATCCTTGCGGCAGTCCTACCGGCAGGGAAAATGAAATTTGCAACGCCGCGCTTACAAGTTATTTTAATTTACCGTTTGTGCAAGTTATGAGGAATGTTGCAATTTCTGAATTTACCGGCGGCAACAAAATTCAAAATGAACCGGCGATTTTAAATTGGGCAGGTTATAACTTGAATGAAATTGAAAATCAGGCGTCAATCAATTTGGAAGGAGCCGCGCCGCGTGAAATTGGCTTGTACAAATTTATTTTGCACTTGCTTTTTGAAAATCGCTACAATATCGAATACAACCGCCTTGCAACTGTGATGAATAATAACTCCTATGCTAAAAATATTTCTGCCGAAAATTTGGAGCAAAAAATTAATTCCATTGCGCAAAATGCAAATTACTTTTCTAATTTTAATGACTTGACGGCGGAGCTTGAAAATTCAATATGTCAACAGCAAAATTAAAAATCGCCCAAAAATTAAAGCTGAAAAAGTACCGCGACGAATTAAAATTATTCGTGGCAGAAGGTTTAAGATTGTGCGAAATGGCAAATGAAATTGAAT
>CALGGV010000353.1 GCA_937915725.1 uncultured Selenomonadales bacterium | reverse complement strand
AGAAAAACTTTTGAGGATATGGACGCAGCCGCCAGCGAAGTTAGGGAAAGTGGAACTGTCAGTGAAGATTGGAATAAATAATTTGCCCAAAATGGGCGAAAATTTCAACGAGAAGGTACTTTCAAAAAGTTTTGTGATACTTCATACCAAAATAAAAAATTAGATGCCTTAATTTTGATTTTTAAAATTAGCGGGCGTTATGCGGTAAATTTTGCGGCAAGTTCAGAAGGTGTCAGAAAAACTTTTGAGGATATGGACGCAGCCGCCAGCGAAGTTAGGGAAAGTGGAACTGTTAGTGAAGATTGGAATAAATAATTTGCCCAAAATGGGCTAAAATTTCCACGAGACGGCACTTTCAAAAGTTTTTATTAGGAATTTGTATTAACAGAAAAAGTTAGACGCCTTAAATTTGATTTTTACAAGCAAAAAAATTTTAGGAGGGTAAAAAATGAAGGCTGCAGTTTATCACGGGAAAAACGATATTAAAATTGAAAATGTACCGGTGCGGGAAATTAAAGCGGACGAAGTTTTGATTAAAGTTGCTTACTGTGGCGTTTGCGGGACGGACGTTCACATTTACAACGCAGAAGGCGGCGCGTTTGCAGTAACTCCCCCACTCATTCCAGGTCACGAATTTTCCGGCGTAGTTGAAAAAATTGGCGGCGCAGTTAAAAATGTTCAAGTTGGAGATCACGTTAGCGGCGACCCAAATATTATGTGTGGGAAATGTTATTTTTGCCGTAACGGTATGGAAAATTTCTGCACAGACAATATCGGCGTAGGTACAACGGTTGACGGCGGATTTGCTGAATATGTTGCAATGAAGGCAAGTCACGTTTTCAAAGTTCCAAAAAATGTTGATTTACTTTACGCGGCAATGAGTGAGCCTGTATCTTGTTGCGTGCACGGAATTGACTTGTGCAAGATTAAACCCGGCGATACAGTTTTGGTAATGGGCGGCGGTCCAATAGGTATGATTTCTGTACAGCTTGCAAAATTGGCGGGCGCGGCGCAGGTTATTTTGTCCGAGCCTGTCGAAGAAAAAAGAAATTTGTCGTTGAAACTTGGCGCAGATTTAACCGTTAATCCTATCGCAGAAAATCTTGACGAATTTTTGGCGGGCGTAACTCAAAATGTAAATTGCGTCATTGAATGCGTAGGAAATATTCGCACGCAAGCTGACGCCCTGCGCGTTGCCGGTAAAAAAGCAACCGTAATGTTTTTCGGTCTTGTATCGCCGGATGCCGAATTGAAAGTTAAGCCGGATATGATTTTCAAAAAAGAATTAACCGTTACTTCATCGTTTATCAATCCTTACACCTTCCCGCGCGCAGTTGAATTAATTTCACGCGGCAGAATTAAATTTGACGGGATAATTACAAGCGTTTTACCTGTTGAGGAATTGCCAAAAGTTTTAGCAGACGATTCAACCCGTCGCGCAGGTAAAGTTGTCATTAAATTATAAAATATTTTTGAAGTCTTAAAGTATGAAGGCGCAGTGTCAATTACAACTTGGGGAAATGACGAGCCGCACGTAAATTGCACTTGGAATTCTTACCTTGTAACCAAAGGCGAAAATATTTTGTTAATCCCTGCGGCGGGAATGCGCAGCACTGAACAAGATATTGCTGTTAATGACAAAGTTATTTTGACGCTTGCAACTCGTGAAGTCGAAGGCTTTAACGGCTATCACGGTACGGGATTTAGAATTAACGGCACGGCTAAATTTTTGACTGAAGGTGAATATTTCGACGAAATGAAGGCGAAATTCCCCTTCCTGCGCTCGGTTTTACAAATAACGGTAAATAATTTGAAACAGTTGCTTTAATTAAGGGCTAAGGGTTAGGGATTTTTTCCTTATTCCTTAAAAAAAAGGAGAAATTTTTTTGGCAAAATACATAATGTTTCAAGGCACAAGTTCGCACGTTGGAAAAAGTATTTTAACGGCGGCTTTGTGCCGTATTTTTTTTAGGGAAGGTTTTAAAGTTACACCTTTCAAAAGTCAAAATATGGCACTCAATTCGTATGTAACGGCGGACGGCTTGGAAATGGGCAGGGCGCAAGTTGCACAAGCGGAGGCGGCGAATATTGCGCCAAATGTTTTAATGAATCCCGTACTTTTAAAACCGACGGGCAATTCAACTTCACAGGTTATAATTAATGGTAAACCTGTTGGAATTATGAGCGCGGCAGAATACCATACAAGCTACGCTAACACGGCGTGGAAGGCGGCTGAAATTGCTTTAAACAAACTTTCAACCGAATTTGATATAGTTGTAGTGGAGGGCGCGGGTAGTCCTGCTGAAGTTAATTTAAAAGCAAATGATATAGTGAATATGCGCGTTGCCAAACATTTAAACGCGCCGGTAATTTTGGTTGCAGATATTGACAGGGGCGGCTGTTTGGCGGCGGTTGTTGGAACTTTGGAACTTTTGGACGAAGACGAACGCGCACTTGTCAAAGGAATTGTGATAAATAAATTTCGTGGCGACGTGAAATTATTTTTACCGGCGGTAGATTTTTTGGAAAATAAAACCGGCAAGCCTGTTTTGGGAATAATTCCCTACATTGAAAAAATTGGCGTCGATGATGAAGATTCAGTTTCGCTGGACGACAAAATTTCAAGCGGCGGCGAAATTAATATTGCTGTAATTCGGCTTAACAAAATTTCCAACTTTACAGATTTTGATTCTTTGGCGGGCGAACCGGACGTAAATTTATTCTACGCCAAAAATCCCGCTGAACTTGACGCGGCAGATTTAATTATTTTGCCCGGCAGTAAAAATACTTCTGAAGATTTAATTTGGCTGAAGGAAAATAATTTTGTCGCACAGATTTTGAAAAAGCCGGTAATTGGAATTTGCGGCGGTTTTCAAATGTTGGGCAGAAAAATTTTTGATCCTTTGCAAACTGAATCAAGCCACGTTGAATTGGACGGCTTAAATTTATTGCCGCTTGAAACAACTTTTGCAGAAAAAAAATTTACAAAACAAGTTACGATTGACGCAAATTTTAATTTTTTGGGCAGTCACATTAGCGCAGAAAATCTTGAGGGATATGAAATTCATTCCGGCGTTACAAATATTTCAGAAAAAATTATTTCGGCGGGAAATGTTTTTGGTACGTACGTGCACGGGATTTTTGACAATGATAAATTTCGGCGGCAAGTGATAAATGCAATTCGGCGCAAAAAAAATTTGCCTCCGCTTGAATCTGAGCGAAATGTCAGAGCGGAAAAGCAAAAAAGTTATGAACGGCTTGCAAAAATTGTCCGTGAAAATTTGAATATGGAACTGTTGAAAAAAATTATGGGGTGGTGAAAATATGAACGCAATGCCGAATTTAGATATTATTTGCCAAAAAGTTGTTGACTGCTACAAAAAAATTTACGGCGATAAAATTCGTGGAATTTTTTTATACGGCAGTTACGCACGCGGCGATTTTGACGAAGAATCAGATATTGATTTTGCGGCGATTGTTGAAGGAGAAAAACCGCAATGGAACGAAAAACGTTACAATCTTATCAGCAAAACCGGAGAAATTGATTTGGAATATGATGTATTTATTTCGCCGAAAGTAATTTCAGCCGAATACTTTGATAAATATTTTATTGAACTTCCTTACTACAGGAACATTTTGAAAGAAGGTAAAAGACTTGCGTGAATTAACAAAATATCGACTGGTGAGAGCGACGGAATTTCTTTCAGCATCGAAAATTATGCTTGAAAATAATTGTTACAAAGATTCAATCAATCGTTCATATTACGCAATTTTTACAACAATTCGCGCACTTTTAGCAGAAAATGAAATTGACTTCAAAAAACATTCTGCAGTTATCAGTTATTTTCGCCAACATTATATTAAGACGAAAATTTTCGATGTAAAATTTTCTCAATATGTTGGTAACGCTTTTGAAATTAGAAATAATTGCGATTATGAGGATTTTTATATTGTTTCTCGTGAAGATGCCGAAACTCAATATAACAACGCAGTTGAATTTTATGAAACGATTAAAAATTTTCTTGAAAACAAATAAATTTATTAGTGCGGGCAATTCAAGCCTGCTTTTTTTATTTAATAAAATCTCTAGCCCCTAATCCCTAGTCCTAAAATCAGAGGGGGATTAAATCTGAAGGTTTTAATTCGCCATTTTTGGCGCGGCGTGCAAATTCGGCAGTTGCCGTAAAAAGTACATCGCTTGAAGAATTTAGCGCAGTTTCGCAAGAATCCTGCAATACGCCGATTATAAAACCTACGCCTACAACCTGCATTGAAATATCTGAAGGATATTTAATTTTACTAAACGGTTAAAAATTTTTTAGCGGGGGATTAAATCTGAAGGTTTTAATTCGCCATTTTTGGCGCGGCGTGCAAATTCGGCAGTTGCCGTAAAAAGTACGTCGCTTGAAGAATTTAGCGCAGTTTCGCAAGAATCCTGCAACACACCGATTATAAATCCTACACCTACAACCTGCATTGAAATATCTGAAGAAATTCCAAAACTTGAGCAGGCAACGGGAATTAACAAAAGTGAACCGCCTGCAACGCCCGACGCGCCGCAAGCTCCAACTGTCGCAATTATGCAAAGTAATAAAGCCGTCGGCATATCTACATTAATTCCTAAAGTATGTGCCGTTGCCAAACTCAAAACGGCGATTGTTATTGACGCGCCCGCCATGTTGATCGTTGCGCCGAGCGGGATTGATACAGAATATAAATTTTCGTCAAGCCTCAATCTTTTGCACAAACTCATATTTACAGGAATATTTGCCGCTGAACTTCTTGTGAAAAAAGCGTAAATTCCACTTTCGCGCAGGGTTGCAAAAACCAGCGGGTAGGGATTCATTCCAATTTTCAGCCATACAATCAGCGGATTCATTATCAAGGCAACGCTGAAAAATGCGCCCAAAAGTACCGCCAATAATTTTGCATAGCCCAAAAGTGCGTCAACGCCGGAAGTTCCTATTGCATCAGCTACAAGCCCCATAATTCCGAAAGGCGCAAAACGAATTACCCATTGTACAACTTGAGTAACTGCCGCCGCCAAATCTGCAAGTACTGTATGTGTTTCATCGCTTGCATTTCTCAACGCTAAGCCGACAATTACGCCCCACGCCAAAATTCCTATGTAATTTGCATTTGTCAGCGCGTGAATTGGATTATCTACAACATTCATAATTACATTTTGCAAAACTTCAACAATTCCACTTGGCGGCGTAATGCTTGAGCCTTCAGTTTGCAAATTTAAAGTTGTAGGGAATAAAAATGACGCCGTAACCGCCACCAATGACGCGCAAAAAGTCCCTATCACGTACAGCTGAATTATTGGTTTCATTGAAGATTTTGATTCTGCCTTTTGCGAAAGTGCATTCATTACCAAAACAAAAACCAAAATTGGCGCAACGCCTTTCAACGCGTTTACAAACAATTTGCCGAAAACTGCGATGACGGGAATTACCGCCGGTACAAATAACGCTAAAATAATTCCTACTACCAGACCAACGGCGATTAATTTTATCAATGCTGTTTCGCCGTAAATCTTTCCTACTTTGCCTAACATTTAACAACCTCCAAAAAAAATTTTCAGCGCAGATTATACCACTGATAACTATTTATTGACAAATTGTTGACATTTTAAAAATCAATAGTTATTCTTTGCTGCAAGGAGTGATTTTTATGAAAAAATTTATTTGTGCAGTATTGATGGGCGGAATTTTATTTACAGGTTGCGGCAGCGTAAAAGCCGTGTCGCAGTTTGAAATGGAACCGCCTAAACACTTTGAAGAAATGATACGTTTCGAAACCGCCAAAACTATTGATATGGGCATAACTTTTAAACAGTTTGCTGATAACTTTGCAGACACTTTGGATAGTATCGGCAATTATTCGCAGTACTATATTTTTAACGCTACCTTAAAAAAAGGCTCTGTAAAAGATGTATACCAGTATAATTTTCATTCCAATTTATCAATGTTGGCAACAATTAGTCATTCTACCGGTAATGTCATTGAGGTTAGCTTTATCGCAAGTCCCCAAAATGAGACTCATATTGTCGAAATGATAACATTGTACGGAATTTTAATGAAAACCTTGAATCAAGGATTATCTGACTATCAAATGAATCAACTTTTGAAACAGGTTTATTGTCATCCGGAGAATATTTCGGAATTAATCAAAAATAACGGTAAAGCTATACAGGGAAATATAAAATATACCACATTTTTTATAGAAAATAACGGTTTATTTATGCTTAATGCTTCGCCTAAGGATTTTTAATTTGCAGGAAAAAATTTTGTATTGCAGAATTTTAGGGCAGATTAAATTAGAAAGGATCTTTTAATTGATACAGATAAAAAATTTAGGATTGCAACTTGCCCAAAAAGAAATTTTTTCAAATTTAAATATTGAAGTTAAGCGCGGTGAAAAGTTAGGAATAACGGGCGGCGAAGGCGCGGGTAAATCTTCACTGCTGGATATTTTGGCGGGCAGATTAATTCAAACTGAAGGCGAAGTCAATATTTCCGGCGAAGTTTTAACCGTAACGGGAAATATTTCAGCAGATTTTTCAGAATTGCGAATGGCTGAAATGTCCGCACTTGAAAAATTGAAACGTACTGTGCGCCACTTAAACGACGAAGAAATTATTTTATTGCTTGATGAACCTACAAAAAATCTTGACGCGGAAGGTATTGAATGGCTGATAAATTTCCTGCTTGAACGCCAAAATTTGACGGCGGTTATCGTCAGCAACAACAGATATTTTTTAAAGCGCACTTGCCCAAAAATTATTCGTCTAGGCAACATTCAAGCTCCCAAAATTAATTTGAATTGCCAACCGCTCCCTGAAAATTCTGCAACTTTGGAAGTCAATAATCTTTTAAAAGTTCGCGCAGGTGAAACTTTATTTAAACACGTCGGCTTTACAATTCGGCAGGGGCAAAAAGTCGCACTTGTAGGGAAAAATAAATTGGGACGCTCTAAACTTTTAAAAACTTTGTACACTGCGTGGAAAAATAAAAATCCGCACGGCGGCGCGGAACAAGGTACAATAAAATTCGCCGAAGGCTTGAAAGTGGCGTATATGCCACAAGTTTTTTCAAGCGCAACGGCGAAAGTTGAATTGGATAATCTGCGCGACAGTGACGCAAATTTTTTACTTTTGGACGAGCCGACAGCTTTTTTGGATTTACCAAATATTGAAGAATTTGAACGCGCCTTGCAAAATTTCAAAGGTACAATAATTTTTTCTGAAGACGACCGCGCTTTTTTGGAAAATGTTGCAACCAGAATCATTGACGTTGCGCCGAGCGGCACGGTTGACAGAATTTCTACTTACGAAGAATTTTTGGCAAATGAAACTGTCAAACAACAAATCAAGGAAAAATATAATTTTTAGGCAGTAGGCAGAAGTAAAAAGGCAGTAGGATAAAAAAACTCTTGCCTAATGCCTAATGCCTCTTGCCTAAATAGTACCGTAAATTAAAGACTTCATCATTAAATCTGCGTCGCGTTCTTGAATAATTCCGGCGTCCGGTAACCATTCTTCAGAAAACAGCGGCAGATTTTCGACCATTTCCTTTATAACCAAATTCACGGCTTTTATCGACTGTGAATCCTGCGGCGATTTTAAAAATTCACCTAAAGTCAAGCCAACTGTAAACATATCCTCTTCATTTAGGGCGCGGGTTGTCGGGTCTAAACTCGAAAGGCGCAATACCGGATAAGAAATTTTATCGTCGGAAGTCATTAATTTTTCTGCCTTTACCAACAAGCCGGCTTGCTCTAATTTTTGTGCAGTTAGTGCGCCGTCGATATTTTTGGGCAGTTTTACAAGTACCAAATGATTTTCAGTCGGCGAAAAAATAACTTCAACTCCGGATTTTTTTAAACCGTTTTCTAAGGCGCGGGCGTTATCCAAAACTTGTTGTGAATAATCTTCATATTCAACGCAGGTAACTTCTTTGAAAGTTATCGCCAGCGCGGCAAGTACATTTTTTTTCAAGGATACATGCCCTGTATCAACTACAGTTTTTTCTAAAAGGTCTGCCAACTTATTTTTCGCCAAAATAATTCCCGTTTGCGGTCCGTGCAATGCGTCACTTGCAGAAAAAGTTGCAACGTCGGCGTAAGGCACGGGCGATTTTATTTTTTTTGCGGCGATTAAGCCGGAATTTTGCCCTAAATCAATCCACAGGTTAGCTTTAACTTCATCGGCGATTGAACGCAATTTTTTATAATCGATATTGTGCGGATAATTTACCGGCGAATAAATTATTAACACGGGCTTATTTTTCAACGCCAAATATCTTACCTTGTCAAAATTTAATTTAAAATTGTGCGGCTCCACTGCAAAATTTATAAAATCATATTGCATTTGTTCGCCTGTACAATGTTCACTTTTGCGCAAATTGAAAGATAAAATTTTATCGCCTTTTTTCGCCAAAGCCAAAAGTACAACACGGGACGCCGCAACGTGATTTCCAATTCTCAAAATTGCGTGCTCTGCTTGAAAAAGTTCACAAGCCCTTTTTACCGCCAATTTTTCAATTCGGCTGTAATGTTCAAAAGAATGGTGTCCAATAAAATCATTGCCTAACGCGCTGCCTTTCAGATATTGCGATAATGGCGAGGCTGCACTGTCTGTTGGAATTAGCGAAAGGCTAGAAACTTGCCGGTCGAAAGATATTTTTAAAAGTTCGCACAAATCCGGATCAAATTTTTGCAGTTGCTTAAATAGTTTTTGATTTACCATAGAAAAAACTTCCTTTCATTAGACTTTAATTGAAAATGTAAATAAAAAAAATATCGCCCGCCGCACTCCGTTTTTGCTTGGGGCTTTAAATTGCGGTAACGTGAGAAAACGCGGCTGGAACTTTAAATTATTTTTTGTTTGACGCGAAAAACGCAGGCGGGCGAAAGATTCTTTCTTTTGCTAGGCGTTTCTTTCTTCTAAAGAAAGAAAAGCCGACTTGTTAAACTAAAAATAAAATTTAAGCAATTCCCGTTGTCATAAAGAATAAAATGCAAAGGAACGGTATAAAAAATTTAATGACCATCAAAATAATAATATCAAAATAAGAATCCTTGTGAGTTAAGCCGCAAATAGCCAGCAAAGTCACAAGCGCGCCTGCGTGTGGAACAGGATCAATTCCAATGGAGGCAACGGCAATAATTCTGTGTAAAGCCTCAAGCGGTATTCCCTGCGCAGTTGCCATTTGCGCCCATTGTTCGCCGAGCATTGAAAGTGCGATTGTTAAGCCGCCCGACGCCGAGCCGGTAATTCCGCCCATAATATTTGTTGTTACAACTGCTGAAACTAAAGGACCTGCACTATCGCCAATATCTATCAAAATTTCTTTAATTGGTAAAAATCCCGGCATCATTACCATAACGCTACCGAATGCAAATCCGGACGCAACATTTAAAACAGCCGCACAACTTGACGCCGCGCCGTAATTTATAGTTTCCAAAAATTTTTCTTTGTTGTGTTTAAAGTGTCTGCGCCCAATATAAGCCGCCGCAATACTGCTTAAAACTAATGCAACACTGATTGACCAAATTGAATTTACTTTGCTGACACTTGCCGCCAATAAAGTCAATTTCAGCGGTTTAAAATCTTCCAAAATTGTTTCTTCCCAATGAAAGCCACTTTCCAAATTGAAAGGGTTGCTTAAAATTATATTTATCACGATAACCATTAACAGCGGAATACTTGCCATTTGCCAACTTGGTAATAATCTGTCGCGGCGTTGTTTTGGAGCAATTTCTCCGCCGTAACCTTCGCCTTTAGATTGTAAAGATTTTGCGCGGAATGTAAGCCAGCCCATACTTGCGCCCAAATATAAAAGCGTGGCAAAAATTCCAATTCCTACGCCCGCCCAAGTCGAAGTACCAAAAAAGGCTGAAGGGATAATGTTTTGAATCTGCGGAGTTCCCGGCAACGCCACCATTGCAAATGAAAATATCCCCATCCATAAAGTTGCCGGTAAAAGTCTTTTGGGAATGTCAGCTTTTCTGAAAATTTCCGCGCCGAACGGGTACATTACAAACGCTACTACAAAAACACTTAAGCCGCCGTAAGTCAACGCCGCGCAGCCTAAAATTACTGCCAGTACTGCCTGCTTTTCGCCCAGCACGTCCATAATTTTTCCCGCTATTGCTGATGCTAAGCCGCCCTTTTCCATGAGCCGCGCAAATACTGCGCCAAACAAAAATACAGGGTAATAAGTTTTAGTATATTCGGCAAGCCGCGTCATATACATTTCGCTGTAAATTGGCATTATTCCAAAATGACTGAATAAAGCCGCCAACATAGCAAAAAAAGGCGCGATTAAAATTATCGACCAGCCGCGATACGCAAATAACATTAAGCCGACAATCGCCACGCCTATACAAAAAGTTTCCAATTATGAAGACCACCTTAAAAAAATTCTCCCTGCTTGCTCAATCAATTCAAATCTTTAAAACAATTTTAAATATCGTCAAAATGGGCTAAAATATCAACGACAAGCCGCCTTCAAACTTTTTTTGAAAGATTTATACTTAAACTTTTAAAACCTTGCTTAAATTTAAATATAATGGGCTTTTTTAATTTAAATTTTGCTAAGTGCTAAGTCCAGCGCATTTAAAACATCGTCAACATTTTCTTTTGTAATGACAAGCGGCGGCTGAAAAGCCATGACATTTCTACCAACTCCGCCCTTTCCAATTATAAAGCCGTTGTCTTTCAAAATTTCCAAAACTTCGTCAAGTTCCTTAGCGGCAGGCGATTTATCAGCGTGGACAAATTCTGCGCCAATCATTAATCCAATTCCGCGCACGTCTCCAATTATTGGATATTTTTTTTGCAAATTTTCAAGCCCGCGTTTAAGTTGTTCGCCGCGCAGTTTTGCATTTTCCATTAAATTATTTTCAGCAATATAATCTAAAACTGCAAGCCCCGCCGTTGAAGAAACAGGATTTCCGCCCAAAGTTGACGCGCCCGGGCGTGTATAAGTGTCTGCAATTTCGGCGGTAGAAATAAACGCGCTGATAGGTTGTCCGTTGCCCAACGCCTTTGCAACACTCATTATATCCGGCTCCACGTCAAAATTTTCTATCGCAAACATTTTACCGGTTCGCGCAAATCCCGTTTGAACTTCATCATCAATCAACAACGCGCCGTAATTTTTCAAAATTTCTTTGACGCGCTTAAAATAATTTTTCGGCGGTACAACAATTCCGGCGTTGCCTTGAATCGGCTCGGCGATTAGCGCGGCGGGTTTTCCGCTTGTTGCAGTTTTGATAATTGTTTCAATTTTATTGGCACATTCTAAATCACATTCGGGATATTTTTTGCCGAGCGGGCAGCGGTAGCAATAGGGATTAGGCGCAAAATTTATCCCGCCGACGGGAAAATTATCAGTGCGCCACATTCCAATTCCGGTTAAACTCATTGTTAATTTTGTGCGCCCGTGCAAGCCGTTTTGAAGTGCAATAAATTCTGAACTTTTTGTGTAAATCGACGCCAATAAAAGCGAGCCTTCATTAGCCTCAGTGCCGCTGGAGCAGAAAAAAGATTTTTGCAATTTGCCCGGCGTAACTTCAGCTAATTTTTCGGCAAGGTTTACAAAATTTTCGGTAAGGTAGATATTGCAGACGTGCTGAAGATTTTTAATCTGTGCGATGATTTTTTCAGTGATGAACGGATTGCAGTGCCCGCAATTTATGACTGAAACGCCCGCGTACATATCAAGATATTTTTTGCCTTCGCTGTCAAAAAGGTATTGCATTTCGCCGCGCACAAATTCCGGCGGGTTAAAATAAAAGTGTCCTAAGCACGGCATAATAAATTTTTTCTTTTTGTCAAGGACGCCCTGCGCCCCAATGTATTCTGTCATTTATTTTTCCTCACTATCGTTATCGGGATTAGGAATTTCGATATTTGGCGTGTCAGAATTTTCTTCAAGTTGGAGAATTTTATTTTCAATTACGTTGTAGCGAACGTGCGAATAAGTTTTCTTTTTTACTTTCAAATTTTTCTCAAGTTGCAAATTTTTTTCTGCTTTAATTGTAACATTGCCGTAAAAGTCAACAATTTTATCGCCCCAGCTGAAAATTGCAGTATCTGAAGTTACGCTGACAATTTTTTGGCTGTTAAATTTGACATTGCCTACAACTTCGGCGGTTTTTGTTTTCCATTGCAAATAGGCGTTATCGCAACTGAAAGTTTCGTTATCGTGCTTAAGGTTGACTTTACCTTCAGCCCAACATTTTTGAGTTAGGACGTTGACTTTTGCCTCATTGGCTGTGATTGTGGCGTGGTGCCCGTGATTGTTAATTTCAACGTGAACATTATCCTTCAAAACATAATAGCCTTTTATCATATCAAAATAAGTTTCGCCCGCCTCTATCTTAGGCATTTCTGCGAAAGTTTTTGCAGGGAAAATTAACAGCAATAAAATTATTGGCAAGATTTTTAGCAGTTTCATTTTGTTTCACCTCTTTTTTATTTATGAATGTACTTTCTTTGAAAGAAATAAAGAATCCCTAGTCCTTAGTCCTTAGTCCTTAATCCTTATTCCTTAGCCCTTATTAAAAAATCTGCGGCAGAAAATCTGCAATGTCAATCGTAATTGGCATAAAGTACAAGCCGCCATTTGTATTTGAAATAAAATCTATAACTTTGTGCGAAAATTCAACATTCCAATTCATAGTCGGCTGAAAATCTTTTGGGAAAACGGCTTTATCTTTGCGCTCCCAATAACCTTTTGAACGCACGCTTAAAACCGGCGAAACTCCCCAGTAAACGTCAATACCGTCCAATAAGTCTGCATACATTTCCAAAAAGCGCATATCAAAAAAAGGTTGAGTAAAAAGCCCTGCCGCACCTGCTTGCATTTTCCTTTCAACTTTGTAAAGTTCTTCACGAATACCGCTGCGATATTGATCAATTCCCGCGTAAACTTTTACATTGGGCAATTCTTCCCTAAATTTTCTTATTACGTCGATTGATTCGGTAGGATAAACAGTGCGGAGCATATCTTGCGGCGGGTCGCCGGCAATTACCAAAACTTCAGTAATATTAAATTTCTCAAAAGTTTCTTTGAAGGGCAACGGCTTAGTTAAGTCAATATCCATTGCGCGGACGTGCGGGATTGTTTGAAGTTTCGGCTGTGTAATTTTTGCCGCCTCCCACGGGCGAATTTCACAGCGCATTATATCCGGAATGTTTACACAGTCTACCTGCGAATATTTTTTTAAAATTTCGACGTCGCGCAGGACTCCTTCTTCACTGTGCGGTACAATTTCTACGGCTATTCTTCCCATAACAATTTCTCCTTTCATTTGAACGCCGTTATTATAGCAGATTTATTTTAAAATTACATTAGCGCAGTATTAATAAATCCAATTATTCCTTGTCAAAAAAAATAATCTAGATTATAATTCTGAAAGCGATGATTATTTTTGTATTCAACGCATTTTTTAGGAGGATTTTTTATGAAATTGGTTATTACCGTTGTTGGAAAGGACAGGGTGGGAATTATTGCGGCGGTTACAAAAATTCTTGCCGATAATGAAGTTAATATTCTTAGTATCAATCAAAATATTTTAAACGGTTTTTTTAATATGATTCTGTTTGCTGAGGCGAATGAAAGTAAAATCCGGCTTGTAGATTTACAAGCGGCGTTAAAGGCGCGTGGCGAAGAAATTGGCGTGGAAATTAAAACTCAACATCAAGATATTTTTGACGCTATGCACAAAATTTAATTCAGTAAAAGTTTTAAATTGAAAGGTGTGTGCTTTTTGAAAGTTGTAATTTTGGCTGGAGGGCTTGGCACTCGTATAGCTGAAGAGTCTCAATTCATTCCAAAACCAATGATTGAAATTGGCGGCAAGCCGATTTTGTGGCATATCATGAAAACTTATTCTCATTGGGGGCACAATGAATTTATAATTTGCGCGGGTTATAAACAACACGTCATAAAAGATTTTTTTTCAAATTATGTTTTGCACAATAGCGACGTAACATTTGATTTTTCAGGCGAAGGAAATATTACCATTCACAAAAATTATTCTGAGCCGTGGAGGGTAACTGTTATAAATACCGGCTACAATACTTTGACAGCCGGGCGAATAAAAAAAATTCAGCCCTATACTAACGGCGAAAGTTTTTTGCTTACTTATGGCGATGGCGTTTCTGACGTAAATGTAAATGAAGTAATAAAATTTCATGAATCGCACGGAAAAATTTGCACAATAACAGCAGTTCAACCGGAAGGGCGTTTTGGGGCTTTAACTCTTGACGGCGATAAAGTTTTATCGTTCAGAGAAAAATCAAGAACCGACGTCCCTTTTATTAATGTCGGTTATATGGTCATGCGTCCGGAAATTTTTGATTATATCGAAGGTGACTTCATGTTGGAACAGGAACCTTTTGATAAAATTCTTCAAGCTGATGAAATGCGCGCTTATAAGTATACCGGTTTTTGGCAATGCATGGACACAATCAGAGATCAAAGAAAATTAGAATCACTCTGGCAAACCGGAATGGCTCCTTGGAAATTGTGGGAAGATAAATTTTAAGTAAAGGAAGATGGAAATAATTGATTCATGTTGCTTACAGACTTTGGGGCGGCGATGGAGTCTATGCAAAAATGCTCGGCGTGTCTATGCTTTCAATGTTTGAAAACACAAAAGAAAAAGTTACTGTTCACATAATGCACAATGACAGACTTACCGCAGATAACCATGGAAAATTTTGTTACATTGCCGGTCAATACAACCAACAGATAGAATTTCACAACGTCGAAGAAATTTCCGGTCCCACTTTAAGAAAATTTGAAAATGTGTATCCCGATAAAACGGGAGTAAATTCCCATTGGTATCCTTTAATTGCGCACGAAGTTTTTCCGAATCTGGACAAAATAATTTGCCTTGGAGCTGACACTGTATTTAATTCTATTGATATTTGTGAACTATGGAATACTGAATTAAATGAAGATTTTCCTTTTGCAGCAGTAGCAGAATATGCAAATGGAGTAAAGTTTCAAGGTCCCCCATTAGTGCGAAATGGTCTCGTTGATCATGACGATTATTTTAATGCCGATGTTTTTCTTTTCAATCCAGATTTCTTTCGCAATAATTTTAAACTTATTTTAAAAGGCTGCGAGACTTTATATGTTCATGGCTATGCTTATCTTTTTGAGCAAGACACTTTGAACTATCTTTTTTCAAAAAAGTATCAAAAATTACCAAGTAAATTTAACATGGTATTAAACTGGGTACGTGAACGGGGAGAAAATCATTTGCAAAAGGCAATTTATCATTTTGCTGGCGGTAAAATTTCCAAACCTTCATTTGATACAACAGATATCTACAACAAACTCTACCTAGAATATTTTTTGAAGACGCCGTGGGCAAATGCTGAAATGTTTGGCAATTTGAATAATGCCTTAGAGAAAATGTTCAAGCAGATTCAAAATAACTCTAAAGATAGTCTTTTATACGTTGCAAATTTACTTAGCAAACGTAGCCGCGCTTTTCTTTGTGAAAAAGATTTTCAAGAATCTGTACGCCGAATTTTTGAAGTAACCCCCGACGAACTAATTCTTAATACAGAAATGGGCGGCGAAAAAATCATTCAAGAATTAAATGAAAGGCAAAAACGGGGGGGGGTAGTAGAAAGATATATAATTCTTTTTGTTATGGTTGACGATTATTTGCAAGCCAGAAATTTCTTGTTAAGTCAAAACTTTGTTGAAGGCGTAGATTTTGTCAATGGCTTTGAATTTTTATCTGAACGTCACGGGCTTAAATTTAGTTTTGATTCTAAGCCGTTACTTCAAGCTTTGTAAATCAAAATTTGTGAAGATAAATTTTAAGAAAGGAAGATGGAAATAATTGATTCATGTTGCTTACAGACTTTGGGGCGGCGAGGGCTTTTTTGCAAAAATGCTCGGCACGTCTATGCTTTCAATGTTTGAAAATACAAAAGAAAAAGTTACTGTTCACATAATGCACAATGACAGACTTACCGCAGATAACCATGGAAAATTTTGTTACATTGCCGGTCAATACAACCAACAGATAGAATTTCACAACGTCGAAGAAATTTCCGGTCCCACTTTAAGAAAATTTGAAAATGTGCATCCGGATAAAACGGGAGTAAATTCCCATTGGTATCCTTTAATTGTTCATGAAGTTTTTCCGGATCTGGATAAAATTATTTGTTTGGGAGCAGATACAGTTTTTAATGAAATTGATATTGGAGAATTATGGGCATATGATTTAGGAAAGTATGGATTTGCAGCTGCTGTAGATATAAAGTCTTATCCGAAACCTTTATGGCGGGACGGTTTAGTAAAACCCCAAAATTGGTTCAACGTTGATGTTTTAATAATAAAACCGTCTTTTATGCAAGAAAATTTTGAAACTATACTTAATGCTTGCAAATTTATATATGATAATAAATATTATCTTTTTGAAAATGATGCATTAAATTACCTCTTCTCAGAAAACTATTTAAAGTTACCGTATCGTTTTAATTCTATCGTTAATGATATACGTAGAGTAGATCCTCCACCATATCATCTCGAAAAAGCGATTTATCACTATGCTGGTCCCGGAAAACCCAATTTCAATACCAACGATGTTTTTAACAAACTTTTTTTTGAATATTTTTTAAAGACGCCGTGGGCAAATGCTGAAATGTTTGGCAATTTGAATAATGCGTTAGAGAAAATGTTCAAGCAGATTCAAAACAATTCAAAAATCAATCTTTTGCATTTTGCAAATTTACTTAGCGAGCGTAGCCGTGCTTTTCTTTGTGAAAAAAATTTTCAAGAACCGGCGCACCAAATTTTTGCAATAAAACCAGATGAACTTATGCTTGATATTGAAATTGGTATCGAAAAAATCGTTCAAGAATTAAACGAAAAAAAGGGCTCCATAATTCTTTTTGTTATGATTGGTAATTATTTGCAAGTCAGAAATTTCTTGTTAAGTCAAAACTTTGTTGAAGGCGTAGATTTTGTTAATGGTTTTGAATTTTTATCTGAACGTCACGGACTTAAATTTAATTTTGATTCTAGGTCATTAGTTCAAGCATTGTGAGGATTATGAATAATTTTTGGAAAAATAAAAAAGTCTTTTTAACAGGACACACCGGCTTTAAGGGCGCGTGGCTAGCTTTTATTTTAAATTCTTTTGGAGCGAAAGTTACAGGCTATTCACTGAAACCTCCAACTTCGCCCAATCTTTTTGAGCTGATTGAACTTGACAAAAAAATTTCTTCAATTACCGGCGACGTGCGAAATTTGGAAAATCTTAAAATTGCATTTGAAAAATTTCAGCCGGAAATAGTTTTTCATTTGGCGGCGCAACCAATAGTTTTGGAAGGCTATAAAAATCCTGTTGAAACTTACTCAACAAATGTAATGGGAACTGTCAATATTTTGGAATGTGTTCGCAAAAGTACCAGTGTAAAATCTTTTGTCAATGTTACAACAGACAAAGTTTATCGTAATAACGAATGGTGTTACGGCTACAGAGAAATTGACGAAATTAACGGCAACGATCCTTATTCCAACAGTAAAAGTTGTTCGGAATTGGTAACTCAATGCTACACGCGCAGTTTTTTTTCTGACAGGGAAATTTCTATTTCGACTGTTCGCGCAGGAAATGTTATAGGCGGCGGCGATTTTGCCGAGTTCAGAATTATTCCCGACTGCGTACGCGCCGCCTTAAGCGGGCAAAGTATAAAAGTTCGCAACCCAAATTCAATTCGCCCTTATCAACACGTTTTGGAGCCGCTTTTTGTTTACTTAATGATTGCCGAAAAACAATTTGGCAATAAAAATTTCAGTGGCAGTTATAATGTTGGACCTTCAGATAATGACAATGTGACAACCGGCGAACTTGCCGAAATTTTTTGCAAAAGTTGGGGCGAAAATTTGAAATGGGAGAGTCAATCGCTTAATCAGCCAAAAGAGGCGAACTTTTTAAAATTGGATTGCGCCAAATTAAAATCTGTCTTTGATTGGACGCCAATTTGGAATATTCAAACGGCGATTGAAAAAACTGTCGAATGGTACAAAATTTTTCGTGATAAAAAAAATCTCGTGGAATGCATGAGTCGACAAATTAACGAACGATTCCAAAATATTAGTAGAGGGGGGGGGCAAGTTACTATAGCTCTTGGCAGTTAGTCAAGATTTATAAAACAAAATATTCAAAGTCAAGGAAAAACTTGCCAACTTTAATTGAATTTTTGGCTTACAGGCATCATGTTTTTTGAGGCACCAAAATATTTTTCACAAGTAATAACTTAAGTTACGAATGATGAAAAATTGAGGTGTGTTCATGATAACTGGTCAATTAAAAAAGGATTTAAGCCATACTTTTAATATGCTGTCGACGGAAGAAAAGCAAAAACTTTCAGGTAGCAGAATTTTAATTACAGGAAGTGCAGGTTTCATCGGCTTTTATATGACAAATTTTTTGTATCAATTTCGCAATGAATTGAATTTAAAAAAAGTCGTATGCCTTGACAATTTCATAATGGGGCAACCTGCTTGGCAAAAAACTTTTTCCAATGATGAACGTTTTATTTTGGAAAAATTTGATATTATCAAGGACGAAATAGAAAATATTGCAGGCGCACAAGAAATAAATTTTGCAATTCATATGGCGTCAATCGCCTCACCAACATTTTACAGATTATATCCCATTGAAACAGTTGAGGCGAATGTTTGGGGTTTGAGACGCCTTTTAGATTTTTACAAAGATAAGAATTTAGCGGGATTTTTATTTTTCTCTACCAGTGAAATTTACGGCGATCCTCCTGCCGAAAAAATTCCTACCGATGAAAATTACAATGGCAATGTAAGTGCAACCGGTCCCCGTGCTTGTTATGACGAATCAAAACGTTTTTGCGAAACTCTTTGTCGTCTTTTTTCACAGATTTACAATATGCCAATAGGCGTGGTACGTCCTTTTAACAATTACGGTCCGGGAATGAAAATTACAGATAAGCGCGTTCCTGCAGATTTTGCCAAAAATATTATTGACGGTAAAGATATAAAAATTCTTTCCAGCGGTTCGCCTCGCCGAACTTTTTGTTACATTGCTGATGCTGTTGCCGGTTATTTAAAGGTTCTTCTTCATGGCGAATACGATTATTTTAATATTGGCATTGACAAGCCGGAAATTTCTATAGCAGAATTTGCAGAAATTTACCGTGAAATTGGCGAAAAAATTTTTGATTACAAGGGAAAAATTATTTATTCTTTAAGCGATGACAAAGAGTATTTGACTAATAATCCTCAAAGACGCTGCCCAAATATCGAAAAGGCACGACAAATTCTCCACTACGAACCTACAATTACTGTTTATGAAGGTGTAGAAAGATTTTTTAATTTTCTAAAGGAAAGTCCGGAGGAGAATTTATCATGGTAACCGTTTTTGGCTTAGGATTTGTCGGCTTAACTACCGCGCTGGGCTTTTCTCATTTGGGGTATAAGGTTTACGGCTTTGACGTAGACGCAGTACGAATGAAAAAAATTCAATCCGGAGAACTTCCTTTTTTGGAGCCGCAAATGGAAGACATTTTAAAAATTCATCTGAATAAAAATTTTTTCATTGCAAATGATTTAAAAGCGGCACTTGCGGATAGCGAAATTATTTATTACTGTGTCGGTACGCCTTACGGTGTTGACGGCAGCGCAGATTTAAAATATTTGTTTTCGGCTATTGATATGACATTTGAGGCAATTAATGATAAAAAATTTCGTGTCATGGTGATTAAATCAACCATTCCGCCTTCAACAACTTTAGAAAAAATTATTCCTTATGTCGAAGAAAAGATTTTGACAACCGGTAATAAAAAAAATTTTGCCGTTGCGAATAATCCTGAATTTTTGCGTGAAGGGCATTGCTGGGAAGATTTTATTGGCTCTGATAGAATTGTAATTGGCACTAATGATAATCTTGCTCGTGAAAAATTGATTCAACTTTATAAACCAATGAATATCCCTATAAAATGTGTAAGCCCTTCGACTGGGGAATTTATAAAATATTTGTCAAATACTTTGCTGGCAACATTGATAAGTTATTCAAATGAAATGGAACAAGTAGCGGATATTATAGGGAATATTGAAGTTGCTAAAGCATTCAAGATTTTGCATATGGACAAACGCTGGAATAATTGTAATATGACTTCCTACGTCTATCCCGGCTGCGGTTATGGAGGTTACTGCTTGCCAAAAGACACTAATGCATTTCTTGCACAAAGTAAAGAAAAAGGATTTGAGCCGCAAATTTTGAAAAATGTTATTGCTACAAATGATAATCGCCCTGCGATAATTGCAAGACGCATTGTAAAAAATCTTGACTTATCAGCAACTATTGGGATTTTGGGTTTAAGTTTTAAGCCGTTAAGCGATGATGTACGTGATACTCCGGCGGCTCGAATTATCCGAGAAATTTTTAATGAAGGTTATAAAAAAATTGTTGCATACGACCCCGTTGCAAATATTGAGTTTCAAAAAAAATATCCCAAATTGCCAATAAAAATTTTAAGTTCTATCGAAGAAGTTTACGAAGTGTCAGATATTATTGCCATTGCAACTGCATGGAAAGAATTTAAAAAGGTTCCAAAACTTGGCAATAAAAAAATTGTAGATTGCCGGTATATGTTATAATTTTATGGAGGATAAAAAATGAATCAAGAAGAAATGCGCGGTAAAATTTTGGAACTTGTCAAAGATTATTGCAACGAGTTTCACAATCAGAAAAAAGATTTTCACGCTGGCGACAGAATCTCTTACGCGGGGCGCGTTTACGACAGCGAAGAAATGGTTAATTTGGTAGACAGTGCGCTTGAATTTTGGCTGACTGCCGGAAGGTACGCTGCCGAATTTGAAAAAGAATTTGCAAAATATTTGGGCGTCAAATATTGCTCTTTGGTAAATTCCGGCTCTTCGGCTAATTTAATTGCTTTTATGGCGTTGACTTCTCCAACTTTGGGCGAAAGGCAAATTAAGCGCGGCGATGAAGTTATAACTGTTGCCGCGGGTTTTCCTACTACAGTTTCGCCAATAGTTCAATATGGCGCAATTCCCGTTTTTGTTGACGTTACAATTCCGCAGTACAATATTGACGTTACAAAACTTGAGGCGGCTTATTCAGAAAAAACTAAGGCGGTTATGCTTGCACATACGCTCGGCAACCCGTTTGATTTAAAAGCTGTAAAAGATTTTTGCAACAAACATAATCTTTGGCTTGTTGAGGATAATTGCGACGCGCTCGGCTCTACTTATACGCTTGACGGCGCAGAAAAATTTACAGGAACAATCGGCGATATTGGCACTTCCAGTTTTTATCCCGCGCATCATATAACAACGGGTGAAGGCGGCGCGGTTTATACCAATAATCCAAAGTTGCACAAAATAATTCGCTCGTTCCGTGATTGGGGGCGTGATTGTATGTGTCCCGGCGGCAAAGATAATTTGTGTGGGCATCGTTTCGACGGGAAATTTGGCGAACTTCCGCAAGGTTACGATCATAAATATGTTTATTCGCACTTTGGCTATAATTTGAAAGTTAGCGATATGCAGGCGGCTGTCGGTTGTGCGCAATTAAAAAAGTTGCCACATTTTGTTGAACGCCGCCGCCAAAATTTTAATAAATTGTTTAATGGTCTAAAAGTCAAACGGGGGGGGGGAGCTTATTCTTCCGGAAGCTTGCCCAAATTCCAATCCCAGTTGGTTTGGTTTTCTGCTGACCTGTACAGAAGGTACTGACAGAAATAAAATCGTGCGTCGGCTTGAGGGATATGGGATTCAAACACGTATGCTTTTCGCCGGAAATTTAATTAAACACCCTTGTTTTGACGAAATGAGAAAATCCGGTGAAGGTTACCGCGTTGTCGGCAGTTTAGAAAATACTGACAGAATTATGAAGGATACTTTTTGGTTGGGAGTTTATCCCGGAATGACCGACGAAAAAATTGACTACATGATAAAAATTATTCGTGATTCCTTGAAATAAATTTTTAAAATATTTCTGGTGATACTTATGAAAAGTGAAAATTTGGCGTGGCAAATTCGCCGTGATGTTTTGGATATGGTACACGCGGCGCACGCCTCGCACGTTGGCTCGGCTTTTTCTATAGCAGATATTGTAGCCGTTTTGTACACAGATTTTGTTGACGTTGAAAAAGTAAAAACTAATGACAAAGAGCGCACGCGCATTATTTTAAGCAAAGGACACGCGGGCGCGGCAATTTACGCGGCACTTGCTGAAGTTGGAATTTTGGACAAAAAAGAATTGCAAACTTACGGTAACAACGGCAGTAAATTATCTTGCCATATTTCTCATAATGGAGTAAGCGGCGTTGAAATTTCTACCGGATCGCTCGGTCAAGGCGTAGGAATGGCCGCGGGAATTGCGCTTGCAGGAAAAAAAGCAGGGCGTAATTACCGCACTTTTGTTATTGTTGGTGACGGCGAATGTAACGAAGGTTCGGTTTGGGAAATGATTTTATTTGCGCGTCAACAAAATTTGAATCGACTGACAATGATAGTTGACTGCAACGGCTTACAGGCACTCGGCAAAACTTCAGAAATTTTGGATATGCAAAGTTTTGAAGAAAAATTCAAGGCGTTTGGCTGGAATGTTCAAAGCGTGGACGGACACAATCACGCCGCGTTGAAAGAAAGTTTACTGCATTTGGACGAAAAAAAGCCGACTTGCATTGTTGCCAAAACTGTAAAAGGCAAGGGTGTTTCTTTTATGGAAAATAATAATTTGTGGCATTACCGCGACCCTCAAGGCGAATTTTACGATAATGCAGTTATGGAATTGGAGAGGCAAAAACCATGAGAAACGCTTTTGTTGATACACTTTGCAATTTGGCGGCTGAAGACGAAAAAATTTTTCTTTTGGTCGGCGATATGGGATTTAGTCTTTTCGATAAATTCAGAGAAAAAAATCCCGAAAAATTTATTAACGTAGGAATAGCTGAACAAAATATGACGGCAGTTGCGGCGGGCTTGGCGTTGGAAGGTAACACGGTTTTTACTTATTCCATTGCAAATTTTTCTTCGTTGCGCTGTTTGGAGCAAGTGCGAAATTGCACGGCTTACCACAATGCAAATGTAAAAATTGTTGCCGCCGGTGTCGGTATGGTTTACGGCACGCTCGGTTGTACTCATCATGCAACGGAAGATTTATCTGTAATGCGGGCAATTCCCAACATGATAATTTTTTCGCCGGCTGACGCTTATGAATCAGTTGCTGTAACTTTGGCGGCTTACAAAATTAACAAGCCGTGTTATCTGCGTATTGGCAAAGGGCGGGAGCCGCTTATTCATCAAGCCGAAATTAAAGATTATACCATTGGCAAGGCAATAAAAATTTTTGACGGCGACGACTGCGCTATTTTTTCAACCGGTTCAATTTCTTATGAGGCGTTAAAAGCGGCGCAAAATTTAAATGCCGCCGGTATCAGCACTGCGCTTTTTACTTTTCCTACCGTTAAACCTATAGACGCTGAAATTATTGAAAAATATTCGCGCAGATGTAAAACCATTTTGACTGTCGAAGAAAATAATATAATTGGCGGATTTGGAGCGGCGGTTGCTGAAGTTGTTGCAGGTTTAAGCGGCGAAAGAGCTTGCGTAAAAAGAATTGGAATAAATGACGAATTTACCGGCGTTGTTGGAAATTTAGATTATTTGAAAGATTATTACAAAATTTCTGCAGAGCATATTGTACGCGCAGTTACCGGTTAAGGAGTTTTGAATATGAAAAAAATTGTATTAACCGGCGCAACAAGTATGCTCGGCGTTGCGACGATTGAAGAATTTTTGAAACAAAATATTGAAGTTGTAGCGATTGTGCATCGCAACTCTAAAAATCTTTATCGTCTGCCAAATTCTTCCAACTTGAAAATTATTGAGGCTAATCTTGACGAATTTTCAAATTTAGATTCAGAATTTAATGACGCCGAAGTTTTTTATCATTTTGCTTGGGCGGCAACTTCACATTCAGGGCGATTGAATGTTGACGTTCAAGAAACAAATATTCGCTATACACTTGACGCCGTGCGCCTTGCCGAAAAGTGCGGTTGTAAGAAATTTATTTTTGCCGGTTCACAAGCTGAATACGGTTTAAGCGATAAGCCCTTGAATCGTGAAACGCCGATTAAACCTGTTAATGCTTACGGCGTGTCGAAATACGCGGCTGAAAAATTGGCTGAAATGCTCTGCAATTCTTTAGGTTTAATTTTTGTCGGTACAAGAATTGTAAGTACTTACGGCGAAAATGACGGCGCAAATACTTTAATCAGTTATATTATTGATTGTTACAGAAAAAATATTCAACCCGTTTTAACGCCTTGCGAGCAAATTTGGGATTATCTTTATGCTGACGATGCCGCCCGCGCTTTCAGACTTTTGGGTCAATGTTCAACTAGTGGTGTATACGTCATTGGTAGTGGCAAAGGTTTAACTCTAAAATCTTACGTAGAAAAAATTTATAAACTTATGAATCCAAATGTACCGCTGGTTTTCGGCGGCAAGCCTTATTCAGAAAATCAAGTTATGTATCTGCAAGCGGATATTTCGGATTTAAAACGGGACACCGGCTTTGAGCCGCAAATTTTCTTTGAAGAGGGTATTTCTCGGATATTGAACTCTCGCAGATGATTAAATAAAAATTCCCCGTGCTGAAATTCGTTTTCGGATGTCACGTTACGGGGAGTTTTTTTTATGAGAAATTTTATAGTTACTCAAGATTTAAACGAAATTATTTCAGAAAATTTGCCGTGGGAAAAATTATTCAACTCAACCATTTTTGTAACCGGCGCGGCAGGGATTTTGCCTTCTTATATGATTGGAATTCTGATTTTTACGTTAGCAAATTAAAAGATTTGGGCTGGCAACAAAAATATTCCATTCGCGCAGGTTTTGAGCGGACAATTCGTTCACAAATGCAATAGAAATTACTGTGTAATTAATTTTTTTATTATTAAAAAAATCTTTGCTTGACAGTTCAATAACACAAGTGTATATTCAACTTCAAATAATATTTTGGAGGGAAAGATTTTCAATGAAAAAGTGGAAAAAATTATTGCTCGCGTCGTTGGCTTGCTCGGCGGCGTTATCTGTATCTGCGCCTGCAAATGCGGCTTATTCGCTCAATCCGGAAGTTACAACTGCTACAACGTCTTTAATTACCGCGTCACAAATTGGAGTTTTGAAATATGAAAATCAAGCCGCCGAATTTGCACGCCAAGCCAATAAAGATGCTATTGTTGTTATGAGTTTCGGCACAACTTACAAAGAAAATCGCACAAAAACCATTGAGGCAACCGTCAAAGATATTGAAAGAGCTCATCCCGGCGTTAAAGTTGTAACGGCGTTCACAAGCCACATTATAATTAACCGTATCGCCGAAAATGAAGGGATTCATTATCCTACTCCGGAACAGGCACTTGAAAATTTAAAATCTGAAGGATATAACCGCGTTTCCTTAGTGTCGCTTGATGTTATTCCGGGTATGGAATATGACTACAACAAGGCAATTTTTCACAATTACAAAGACCAATTTAAAGCAATGACGCTCGGTACTTCCTTAATGTACTGGCAAGGGCAAGAAGAACAGGCTGATGACGTTGAGGCTTTTATAAAGGCACTTTTCACTGATATTAAAAAACCTTCAAAAAATTCCGCTGTACTTTTAATGGCGCACGGCACGCCACAACCGGCTAACGCTTATTACTCTGTTATTCAGGCTAAACTTGACGAAATGGGCTATAAAAATGTTTACGTTTACACCGTTGAAGGTTGGCCCAGTCTTGAAACTGTCATTCCAAAATTGAAGGCAAATAAAATTAAAAATGTTACGCTTGTACCAATAATGATGGTTGCCGGAGACCACGCCAATAACGATATGGCAGGCGATGAAGACGATTCACACAAAACAATTTTAACTAATGAAGGCTTTAAAGTTTCTGCGTATTTGCATGGCTTAGGAGAAAATAAAGCAATTCGCGGGCTTTATGTTGAACATGCAAACGACGCTTGGAACGCTCTGCAAAATGCTGAATGATTGAAATTTTAAACGTTGTGAAAAAATTTAAAAGCGTAGGAAAAAATAATCAGTCAACTTTTAAAATCGCTGTCGATAATATAACTTTAAAAATTCAGCGCAATGAAATTTTTGGACTTTTGGGAATAAACGGCGCGGGCAAAACTACCTTGATAAAAATGCTTACCGGACAAATTGAACCAACAGCCGGAAAAATTTTTTATGACGGAAAATCATTTGAAGAAAATAAATCCTCTATAAAAAAAATTCTCGGCGTAGTTCCTCAACATATTAATTTTGATCAAGATTTAAACGTTGAAGAAAATTTGGAATTGCACGCCCGTTTATACGGTATGAAAAAAATTGACAGGCAACAAAGAATTAATGAATTGCTGGATTATATGGAACTTTCAGATTGTAGAAATTACAACGTCAGAAAATTATCCGGCGGAATGAAACGGCGATTGCTAATTGCCCGCGCCTTGATTCATCGCCCGCAAATTCTTTTTCTTGATGAACCGACGGTTGCGCTTGATCCTCAAGTTAGAAGAAAAATTTGGAATTTGATTGAAGAATTGCCAAAAAGCGGAGTAACGATTATTTTAACCACGCATTATATCGAAGAGGCAGAAAATCTTTGCCAACGCACGGCAATTATCAGCAACGGAAAATTAATTGCGGTAAATTCGCCCCAAAATTTTTGTGAAAATCTCGGAAAATTTACGGTCGATTTTTATGACACTTCGGGAAAATCTTACAAATTTTTTCATGATAAAATTTCGGCGGAAAAATACGCGGCGAATTTGGGCGAAAATGCAAAAATTCGACAAACTAATTTGGAAGATGTTTTTGTTGAATTGACAGGGCGCGGCTTATGATTTTTCGTGATATTGGAACAGTTTTTTGGCGTGATTGGATTGTACTTAAACGCCGCCTTGCAAAATTTATTTTTAGCAGAATGGTTGCGCCGCTTTTATACTTAACGGCGTTTGGCTGGGGATTAGGCAGAAATGTACAGCTTGCGTCGGGAAGTTATTTAGATTTTATTGTGCCGGGAATTATGGCTTTAAACTCAATGAATATAGGTTTTCACAGTATAATTCCCGTCCACGCCGAGCGCGTCTATCATAAAAGTTTGGAAGAATATTTACTTTCGCCAATAAGTTCAGAGGCTTTTTTAATTGGAAAAATTTTGGGCGCGGTTCTGAAAAGTTTAATATCTTCAGTGATAATAATTTTGTGCGCTGAAATTTTCGGCGCAAATATTTTTTTGTCGATAAAATTATTTTTAGTTTTGATTTTGAACTCAATAATTTTTGCTGAAATTGGATTTTACGCGGCAATGAAACTTTCAAGCTACGAAGAAATGGCGCAAGTCAACACTTATATTTTATTGCCAATGTCTTTTATGTGCGGAACTTTTTTTGCAACTGCAACTTTGCCGACGGCGGTAAAATTTTTTGTTGAATGTTTGCCGCTGACTCACGCAAGCCAAATTTTGCGAAATTTAACTTCCGGCGGCGATATTTTATTAGATTCACTGTTAATTTTGCTGGCGTATGCAACGGCGGGATTTTTCTTGAGTTTAAATGCTCTAAAAAATTGTCAAGACGATTAACGCTTGATTGTAGAAATTGGCGCAAGGATTGACGCGCCGCGACTGTTTACAAAAATATCTGCTCTAACTCCAAAAACTTCAGCAAGCATTTCAGCGTTAATAATTTCTTTTGGCGCGCCTTGAAAAATTTTGCTGTCCTTCAAAACTATAACTTCATCAGCGTATTGTAGCGCGTGATTTATATCGTGCAATACCATTATTACAGTCATTTTGTAATTTTCATTAATCTGGCGAATTATTTGCATAACTTCAATTTGGTGTGCAATGTCAAGGTAAGTTGTTGGCTCGTCGAATAAAATAATTTCCGGTCTTTGAGCCAGAGCCATTGCGATTCTTGCGCGTTGACGTTCACCGCCGGAAAGTGAATTTACTTGACGATTTTTAAATTTTTCAAGATTTACGACGTTAATTGCCCATTCGGTAATTTCTCTGTCTTCCTTAGGGTTGCCGCTTGAAAATAAACTTCGGTAAGGAAATCTTCCAAAATCTACAAGCCGCGCAACCGTTGTATCCGGCGGAGTCTGCATTGTTTGCGGCAAAATTGCAAGGTGGCGCGCAATTTTTTTCCGATTCATTTTGCGAATATTTTCGCCACCTAAAAAAACTTCGCCTTCATAATTGGAATTTAAAGCCGCCAAAACTTTTAGCAAGGTAGATTTTCCCGCGCCGTTCGGTCCTATAATTGCGATACAGCGTCCTTCAGGAAAAACAGGCGTGATATTGGAAATTATTTTTTTACCGGCAATGTTGACAGAAATATTTTTTGCCTCAAGTTTCATAAAATTTTTCACTTCCAAAATTTAACCAAAAGTTTTTACCGACAATGTTGACAGAAATATTTTGCGCCTCAAGTTTCATAAAATTTTTCACTTCCAAAATTTAACCCAAAATTTTTATCGGCAATGTTGACAGAAATATTTTTTGCCTCAAATTTTCATAAAAAATTTTACTTCCAAAATTTCAAGGAGGTTAACATTATGAAGAAAAATCTTTTAGTGCTGATGATTTTTATTTTAACAATAATGACAGGTTGCGGCAACGATAACGCGATAAAAGAAGATTCAAATTCTCAAAATTTTTACGTTGTAACAGACGACGCAGGCAGGACAGTTGAATTTACCAAAAAGCCTGAAAGGGTTGTTTCTGTTTCAGCGTCATTTTTGGAACCGTGGGGCGCGGTCGGTGGCGAAGTTGTGGGGCGTCCTAGTTCTAAAAAACCTATTCCGGAATTCGCCAAAGATGCCGCAGAAATTGGCGCGGTTTATCAAATTGACACAGAAAAACTTTTGGCTTGCAAGCCCGATTTAGTCATTGTCAACAAAGGTATGAATGAAAAACTTTCAACGATTTTGGAAGAAAATAAAATTCCTTGCATTGTAGTTGACATGAAAACTTATGACAACGCCAAAAAGAATATCGAAATTTTTTCTCAACTTACTGGACAACCCGAAAAGGGCAAACAAATTGTTGAAGAAATGGACGCCAAGATAAAAAATATCCTTGACAAGTTGCCGGAAGAAAAAAAGCGCGTGGCAATTTTGCACAGCACGGCTCAAGGTTTAAGCGTTCAACTTGATAACAGCATTGCAGGAAATGTTTTGAAAATTTTGGGTTGGGAAAATGTGGCATCCGGAATGACGGCAGCTGATGATAAAACAGATACTGCGCCTTACAGTTTGGAAACTTTGATTGAACAAAATCCCGAAATAATTTTTATTACAAGCATGGGCGATATTGACGAAATCAAAGCGGCTATGGACAAAAGATTGGCGGAAAATCCCGCGTGGCAGACAATCCCCGCCGTTAAAAATAATCAGTTTTACTATTTGCCGCAAGATTTATTTTTGTTAAGTCCCGGAATTCATTATCCGGAGGCTGTGGAATATGTGGCAAAATTAATTTATCCCGAGGATTTTAAATGATTCTTCCAAAAAATTTTAAAAATCCAATTTTAATTTTGGCGATATTTATTTTTCTGGCGTTTTTTGGAATATGTTTAAGTATAACAATGGGCTCGGTAGAAATTTCTTTGAATGAAATTTTTTCTGCGATATTTGGAAATAATTCAGATACGCACTCCCAAATTTTAAATAATATAAGACTGCCGCGCACAATCGTAGCCGCGCTGGTAGGGATAAATCTTGCACTTTCCGGCGCAATTTTGCAGGCAGTTATGAAAAATCCTCTTGCAGATCCGCACATAATAGGAATATCTTCAGGCGCGGGGCTGGCAGGAATTACAGTAATGTTATTGTTCCCCGAAAAAAACTGGGCGATAACTCCAATAGCATTTGTCGGCGCAATGGCGGCGGCATTTTTAATTTATATTTTGGCGTGGAAAGACGGAATACGCCCAATCAGAATAATTTTAGCGGGCGTGGCAGTTTCTTCATTTTTGGGCGCAGGAATTTCTTCATTGATGATTTTGCATAGCGATAAAGTTCACGGCGCGTTAATGTGGATGGTAGGCGGCTTATCTGCGCGAAGTTGGCCTCACGTTGAAATAATTTTACCGTACACAATTTTTGGAATGTTGCTTGCGTTTATAGGCGCAAATTATCTAAATGTACTTGCGCTAGGTGATGAAACGGCAAAAAGTTTAGGACTGCGCGTCGAAATGGTACGGTTACTTTTTACGGCATTGGCGGCACTTTTGGCAGCAAGCGCAGTTTCTGTTGTAGGTTTATTAGGATTTGTAGGGCTGATAGTTCCTCACGTTGCAAGATTAATTATCGGCTCCAATCATAATTATTTATTGCCGGGCACGGCTTTTTTAGGAATTGCAACTGTGACAATCAGCGATACTTTTGCACGAATAGTAGTTGCGCCAGTAGAATTGCCGGTAGGAATAGTCATGGCGGCAGCAGGCGCACCATTTTTTTTATTTCTGTTGAGGAGGGAACTTTAATTTTGAAATACTAAAAATTATAAAAATTTTTTGAAGATATTGCATAGCGGCGCGGCGTGTGATAATATAGCCGCAACAGGGAAGGAGTTGGTATCTATGGATATGAATATTGCGGCGTTGTCGGTTGATATGCATTTGGCACAAACTCAACAAGAATTCGGCGTTGCCGTTATGAAAATGGCTATGGAAAATTCCACTGAACAAACAGAAGAAATTTTGCAAGAAATTGGCAGTTTAGACCCAAATCTTGGAAATAATATTGATATAATTGCTTAGAATACTTGATTTTTCTATAATTTTATGCTAAAGTCTAGCAATATTTGACTTACAGGAGGTTATATTTTTATGACAAAAGCAGAATTAGTCGCAACTGTTGCTGACAAAATCGGTCTCGATCGCAAAAATGCTGATAAGGCAGTTGTGGCAGTTTTCGACACAATCAAAAAAGCTTTAATCGAAGGCGACAAAGTTCAAATTATCGGTTTCGGCACTTTTGAAAACCGTACACGCAGTGCACGCAAAGGACGCAATCCGCGTACAGGCGAAGAAATTGAAATTCCGAAATCAAAACTTCCTTCTTTCAAAGCAGGCAAAGGGCTTAAAGAGGCTGTAAATTTCTAATCGAAATTTCGCAGAGTCGTGCTGATTAGCGCGGCTCTGTTTTTGTTTTGGCTTATGCTTGACTGTCAAAAATTTAATTGCTAAAATTTCATAATTCTTTTGAAAGGACTGTGAAATTTTGGATTCGTTAATTTTGCCGCTAACAGTTGTGATAATCTTTGCAATGGTAAGCGGCTATTTTTCACTAATGGAAACTGCGCTATCAGAAAGTTTGCACGGACGCCTTGAAAAACTTGCAAACAACGGCAACTTAGACGCGCAAGCCGCAATTTCAATGTTAGAATCGCCGACAATTCCTTTGCTAATCGCAAAAGCCGGAGCAACCGCCGCAGGAATTTTTTCAGGATTCTGTGCAATTCCACTCTCAAAATTAATTTTTCAATACATAAATTTTTTTGAGCAGGCGCAAATAATTTCGATTTTAATCGCCATAGGAATTGTAATTTTTCTGATGATTTTATTTGGCGAAATTTTACCGATTAGGGCGGCTCAACAATCGCCGGAAAAATTTTTCCTTGAACATTACAAAAGTTTTCGCCTAATCGTAAAAATTTTTAGCCCGCCAATTAATTTACTCTCAAAAATCGCTGAAACTTTTATGATGATTTTTGGAATGAACGCCGAAACTTCAGATATTGTAACTGAAGATGAAGTCAAAGATTTAATCGAACAAGGCACGGAGGACGGCACTTTTGAAAAATCTGAACGCGCAATGGTTGATAAAATTTTTGAACTTAGCGACCAAACGGCGTATGCTTTAATGACGCCGCGTATTCAAATTATTTGGCTGGATATTTCGGACGGAATTGAACAAAATCTAAAAATTATTCGTGAAAATAAGCAAAATGTTTTTCCTGTAGGTGAAGGAAGTTTAGATGAATGTCGCGGCGTAATTTACGCAAAAGATTTATTGGACGCCGTTTTGGATAAAAAATCGGGCGAAGAGATTAATTTGACGGCGATTATCAAAAAACCAATTTTTGTACCGCGCACAATGGAAACTTTCCGCCTTGTCGAAAAATTTAAGGCAACGGGCGATTCTGTGGCGATTGTAAATGACGAATACGGCGGAGTTGTAGGCTTGATAACTTTGGACGATATAGCCCAAGAAATTGTCGGACTTGAGGAGCCGGAAGAGCCGCAATTTTCGCTGAAGAAAGATAATAATTGGCTGGTTGACGGGCTTTACGATATTGAAGATTTTAAGCGGCGTTTTAACCTTGAAAATTTGCCGGACGAAGAAAGAGATCATTTTCATACAATGGGCGGATTTTTAACTTCGCTTTTTGGCTACATTCCAAAAGTTGGAGAATTTCGAGAATGGAATAATTTTAAATTCCGCGTAGAAAGAATGGACGGCGCAAGAATTGATAAAATTTTTGTCACTAAAATTACAAGTTAATGATAGTGTAAAAATTTCGTGCATAATAAAAAAAGCCCGCCTTTTGAGCGGGTTATTTTTTATTTGTACAGAAAAAATTTTACTTAGCCATGAGGTCGGCGATTTTGTTTGCAACTTCAACGGGATTATCGGGCATGATTCCTTCAATCAAAAGTGCTTGCGTGTACAGCAGTTGGCAAAAGTTTTTAAATTCGTCATTATCTTTGCCGAGTGCGTGCAAGCCGCTAAGTTTTTTGAAAAGCGCGTGGTTAGGATTAATTTCCAAAATTCTCATTGCCTTGAAAAATGGATTATTCATGGCGGCAAAAGTTTTTTCCATATTCAGCGAAGGACCATTAACGCCCGTTGCCAAACATACCGCGCCGCTTTTCAAGTGCGAAGTTAAACGAACTTCAGAAACTGCGCCGCCCAAAACTTCCTTGACGTCTTTTAATAAATCTTCGTGAGACTTTGCAAGCTCTTCGACTTCAGATTTTACTTTTTTAGATTCTTCGTCGTCAAGTTCAAAATCTTCACGTGTTACAGATTGAAATTCTTTGTCTGAATATTTTTGTAAAGACTCAATAGCAAATTCGTCAACAGGATCAAGCAAATACAAAACTTCAATACCGCGCTCGCGCAGAAGTTCCATTTGCGGCATTTGTGAAATTGTGGCTTTATCTTTGCCGCTCGCAGTGTAAATTTTTGTTTGAGTTTCCGGCATTCTTGAAACGTATTCTGCAAGCGTAGAAAGTTTATCTTCCTTTGACGTGCTAAACATCAGTAAATCTTTTAAATCGTCCTTAACTTTTTCATCATAAGCGTTATTGTAGACGCCAATTTTTAAAGCCTTGCCGTATTCGTTCCAAAATTCCTCATAATGTTCCCTGTCATTTTTGAGAATTTTATTTAACTGCTTTAAAATGTTTTTTTCCAACGCTTTACCGATTTTTTTTACGTCCCTGCTCTGCTGTAAAAGTTCACGGGAAATATTTAACGGTAAATCCGGTGAATCAACTAAGCCTTTGATAAATCTTAAATAATCCGGCAGAAAATCTTTGCACTTTTCCATTACAAAAACATGGCGTGAATAAAGTTGCAAACCCGCCTCATAATCTGCGTAATAAAGATTTAAAGCCGCGTGTTTTGGAATGCACAAAAGCGCGGTATATTCGGTTGTACCTTCCGCCTTTGTGTGAAAAATTTCCATTGGTTTTTCCCATTCGTGGAATTGGTGCTTAAAAAATTCTTCATATTCTTCAGCGGTAATTTCAGATTTATTGCGCGTCCAAAGGGGTTGCATTGAATTAATCGTGCGAATTTCGATAGTTGGCTCATCTTCCGGCTTGCCCTTAACTTCAAAATTCATCTTTATAGGGTAACGAATATAATCTGAATATTTTTTGACAAGATTTTCAATCGTGTAAGTGTTTGTAAAGTCAAAATCTTCTCCGTCTACAAATTCGTCTTTCAAATGTAAAACAACCATTGTCCCGCGTGAATCTTTTTCACAATCTTCAATGGTGTATTCGCCCGCGCCGTCTGAAGTCCATTTTACGGCGGCAGTTTCGCCGGCTTTGCGCGTTATCAATTCAACTTTATCTGCGACAATGAACGCCGAATAAAATCCAACGCCGAATTGTCCAATTAATTCTTCGTCGATTTTGCCTTCACTTTCACGAATTTTTTCAAGAAAAGCCTTTGTGCCGCTCTGGGCGATTGTACCAATATTGCTGATAACTTCGCCGCGTGTCATTCCAATTCCATTATCTGAAATTACCAAAGTTTTAGTTTCTTTGTCCGGCAAAATAAAAATTTCATATTCATCTTCGCCTTCGAGAATATCTTTGTTTGTCAAAGATTCAAAGTGCAATTTGTCAATGGCATCAGATGCATTTGAAATTAATTCTCTCAAAAAAATTTCCTTGTTGGTGTAAATTGAGTTAATTACCAAATTTAAAAGTTTTTTAGTTTCTGCTTGAAATTCTAAAGTTTCTATAGACATTCAAAATTACCTCCCGAAAATATTATAGCATACTTGTCAAAAAAAATTAGGCAGGGAAAAATTCCCTAGCTCTTTGAATCAGCTATATATTCTTCAACCGTTGCTATTAAATGTGCAATATCGAAAGGCTTTGCAACGTGGAAGTTCATTCCACTTTCAAGACTCATTTTTTTATCTTCCTCGCGGGCGTTTGCACTAAGGGCGATAATTGGCAAAATATTTGTATCTTCCCTGCCGAGTGCACGAATGGAGCGGGTTGCCTCGTACCCGTTCATTACCGGCATTTGAATATCCATTAAAACTAAATCGTAATACCAAACGGGACGGCTTTTAATAATTTCTACTGCATCAGAGCCGTCGGGAACTGATTCAACCAAAAAGCCCGCCTCATTCAAAATTGTTTCGGCTAACATTCGATTAATTTCAATATCTTCAACAAGCAAAATTCTATGTTCGCCGGAATGTTTCGGAATTTTAGACTCTTCGACAATTTCGCCGGTAGGAGTATGCTCAACAAGTTTCAACGGTAAGTCAACGGTAAAAGTGGAGCCTTCGCCTTTTTTGCTTTTTACGGAAATGGAGCCGCCCATAACGTCCAAAAGTTTTTTCGTGATTGAAAGACCTAAGCCCGTACCGATATAACCGGTTTTTGTGGAAGTATGCTCGCGTTCAAAGGCAACGTACATTTTCTTCATAAAATCTTCAGTCATTCCAACGCCCGTATCAGAAATTGAAAATTGGTAACGTGCGTAGCCTGAATCAGAAATTTGTTTGCGTTTTGCAGAAATTTTTATAGTACCATTGGCGGGCGTAAATTTTACGGCGTTGCTAAGTAAATTTCCCAAAACGCGCCGAAATCTTAAAGCGTCAACAAAAACTTCACCTTCAGGCAAGTCTAAATTTTCCTCAAGGTTAATTTTCTTTTCGTCAATTTGCGGGCGAAACATATCAAGCACTGTATCAAGTTGTTCGGAAAGGTTGCAAGGCTCGGCTTTAATTTCAAGCCTGCCGTAGTCAATCCGGCTCATTTCCAGTAAATCGTCAATCAGTGCGATTAAGTGGCGGTTAGCCTCGTCAACTTTTTTCAGATAATTTTTCACGCGCGCTGAATCTTCCAAATGAAGTTTTGCAAGTTCGGTAAATCCCATAATTGCATTCATTGGAGTTCTAATGTCGTGCGAAATGTTAAACAGGAAGGAAGATTTAATTTCATTGGCGCGTTTTTCCCGCTCCAATTCCATTTCCATATTCATTTTTTCGGCAAGTTCCCGCCGCGCTTGATTGAAATGCTCGGTAATATTTCTATAACCCATTACAACGTGGCGGGTAAAATTTTCTTCTTCAACGCGGGCAATGTACATTTCAACATAAATAATTTGTTCTTCAATATTTTTGCAACGATAAGTCACAGTATAAGAAGATTCTTTTTTCAAGCGTTCCTTAACTCTTTCGACGTCAATTTCTTTAAGATAAATTTCTTTGTCTTCCGGCAAAACGTATCTTTCAGCATACAGCGGCAAAATATCACGCCAACTAACTTTTTCTTTGTCGGTTAAGCCCAATTCTTGAGTAAGCCGCTTAAAATTTCCAGTCGACAGGCGATAAGGACGCATTGTACCTGTATCAAGATTTAAAAGATAAATCGAAGTAAAGCCAATGCTTAAACCTTCGATAACTTTTTCTCGGCGTTGACTTTCTACCCGCGCCAAATGCATTTCAGTAATATCACGAATGAAAACGTAAAAAACGTCGCCGTAATTTTTACTGTGAGTGAAACGCCCAAAATCATCAACCCAGCGAATACTTCCATCTTTGCGAATAA
>CALGGV010000352.1 GCA_937915725.1 uncultured Selenomonadales bacterium | reverse complement strand
GATTTTAATTTGCTCTGCAACTTTATTTGTGGGGTTGGGCGTTTACAACATTGCAAGCCGCGTTTATGATGAATTTAGCTCCATGTATGAAGGCTATAATGAACGCCGCGTGGCACGTACCGGCGAAATAAATCCCAAATTTGACGGCTACACAAATATTTTAATTTTGGGAATTGACGACGGCGAAAACGGCGGGCGCGAGGCTGATACAATTTTGCTTTTAAGTTTTTCAAACGATACAGGAAAATCACGGCTAATTTCAATCCCGCGTGATACGTGGGTTTCAGCTGATTCTTCCGCAGGACGTGTCGGCAGTTTGTACACGTGGGGCGGCGCAAGTTTGATTGTTCGCCACATTTCAAATTTGTTGGGAATTTCCGTTCATCAGTACGTTGTTATTGATATGAATACTTTTGCAGAATTGGTTGATATTTTCGGCGGCGTTGATATTTATGTTGAAGAAGATATGGATTATGAAGATCCGGAATCCGGCTTAGAAATTCATTTGGGGCAAGGTTACCAGCATTTGAACGGCGAAGAATCCCAAAAATATTTACGTTATCGCAGTGAAAAATTAGGCGATGTCGGCAGAGTTCAACGCCAGCAAAAATTTTTCAAGGCTTTTTATGCAAAAGTTTTACAGCTTGAAACAATTCCTAAACTGCCCGCCATTGCTGATATTTTTAGAAATAAAATGGAAACCAGCGCAGAAATTTTTGACTCGGCACATTTAGCTAACGTTTTGCGCAGAATGAGTAGCGATCTTCCAACTACCGTAATGTTGCCGGGCAGAGAAAATGAATTGGGAATTTGGGAGCCAAATCTTAAAGAAATTGATGCTAAAATGCAGGAACTTTTTCCCGTTCAAGATATTTCTGAAGATATTGTTAATCCCGACGAGGAAGAGTAGTTGGATAGTGTGGTAGTGTGATAGTTGGATAGTTGGATAGTTTTTACTATGACACTACCGCACTATCCCACTATAGCACTACAAAAGGAGTGAGTATTTTGGAAACTATGGAACTTGCGAAAAAAATTTGTAAAGCGGCAGACGGCAAAAAAGCCGACAATATCATTATTATGGATATGCGCGGCTTAATGTTTTCAACAGATTATTTTGTAATTTGCAACGCGCCAACTGCAACTCAAGTCCGTGCCATTGCTGATAACGTCGAAGAAGAACTTGACAAAGAAAAAATTCATTTCAGCCACAAGGAAGGTTACCACGAGGGCGAATGGATTTTGCTTGATTACGGCGATGTTGTTGTACACATTTTCAAAAATGAAAACCGCGAATATTACGCGCTTGAAAAACTTTGGGGAGACGCTGAAATTACAAATTATGAAGGATAAAATTGAACTTAAACCAATGACGGTTGCAAAATTAAAAGTCGTAAGAAAAGCTGATTTCGGAGTTTTCCTTGACGCGGGAACGGGCAAAACTGACGATGATATTTTACTTCACAAAAATCAACAAACGGCTGAAGTTAAAATTGGCGATATTGTCGAAGTTTTTTTGTATCTTAACCCCCAAAAAAGATTAACGGCAAGTATGCGCGTTCCCAAAATGAAAGTCGGGCAAATTGCGCGGCTGAAAGTTATAAATGTTTCAGATGACGGCGCGTTTTTGGAAGTTGGAGCGGAGCGCGGAATTTTTATGCCCTTCGCAGAAATGATCGGACGCCCAAAAGTCGGCGATGTTGTTTGGGCAAAACTTTACACTGATAAAAGCGGCAGGCTTGCAACTTCAATGAAAGTTTCTGATGAAATTCGCCGCGCCTCTAAGCCCGCTGAAAATGTTAAAATTGGCGATAGAGTTACCGGCGCAATTTATAATATTACAGAGTCGGGGGCTTTTCTTTTCAGCAACGAAAGATACATTGTTTTTATCGACCAAAAAGAAATTCCGCGCTTTTTGAAAGTTGGAGAAATTTTAGATGCCCGCGTTACTTTTGTTCGTGATGACGGCAGACTGGACGCCTCTTTGAAAGAAACTAAGGAACTTGCAATTAATTCTGACGCCGAAAAAATTTTTAAATTTATGCAGGAACACGGCGGCAAAATTTCTTTACACGATAAAAGCGAACCGGACGAAATTTACGCGGTATTTAAAATCAGTAAGGCGGCTTTTAAAAGGGCGTGCGGGCATTTACTTAAAGAACAACTCATTGAAAAAGTTGACAACGGTTTTAAAATAGTGGGATAGTGGGATAGTGGAGTAGTTTTTACTATCACACTACACCACTACCACACTACAAAATTTCGACGAAGGAGAAATTTTCTTGCTTATAATTGGATTAACCGGCGGAATAGCTTGTGGCAAATCTGCAGTTTCAGATGAATTAAAAAAATTCGGCGCAAAAATTTTAGATATTGACAGCGTAACACACGAACTTTTGGAGCCGGCGGGCGAACTTTTTGAAACTTACGTACAACATTTCGGCAGGTACATTGTTGCAGTTGACGGCTTGCTCAACAAAAGAATTATTGGCGAAATTATTTTTAACCACCCCGACGAAAGAGAATGGATAAATTCTGTAGCCCATCCAATTTTGCTGAATTATGCACGGGATTTTTTGGAAAAATGCGCGGCTGAAGGCGTTGAAATTGCGGTAATTGAAGTGCCGCTTTTATTTGAGGCGGGCTGGGAGCATTTATTTGACGAAATTTGGGCGGTTTATGTTGGACGCGCCAAACAAATGTGGCGGCTTATTCAACGTGACAATTTATCGCCACAACAAGCCCTAGCCCGCCTTAATTCTCAAATGTCGCAGGAAGAAATTTGCGCGCGCGCAGATATTGTCATTAACAATAAAAAAACTATTTCCAAAACCAGAAAACAAGTTCGAGAGGCTTTACGCGGGCGATTAGTAAGGGGGCGTTCATTTGCCTAAACGAAGATTTTCATTCAAAAAATTTTTTATATTGATATTTATAATTTGCGCGGGCGTTTATGCATTTGTCAATTTCCCTACCACGCAAAAGACAGTTTTATATCCTTTCCCGTACCGCGCCGAAATTGAAAAATTTTCCAGGAATTATCAAGTTGATAAATTTTTGGCAGTTTCAGTAATGAAAGTCGAAAGTAATTTTTATGAAGATGCTTATTCCGGCAGCGGCGCAGTTGGTTTAATGCAACTTATGCCGGAAACTGCCGGTTGGATTGCTTATTGTTTGAATGAAGAGCCGCCGTCAATCGAAGAAATGCATGACTGTGAAACAAATATTAAGTACGGTATTTGGTATTTGGCAGAACTTGAGGAAGAATTTTTTGGCAACGATATTTTAGCATTGGCGGCTTACAACGCCGGGCGCGGCAATGTTCAACATTGGATTGAAGAAAACGGCTGGAAGAAAAATTTTTCTGATATTGATGCAATTCCTTATGACGAAACGAGAAATTATGTAAAGCGCGTTTTGCAGTGTCGTGAAAAATACAGTGAACTTTACGGCGCGGGTATCGGCTACAAATTAATCCAACTTAGCGAATTAAGATTTGCAAGTTTGAAATTTCTTTATTGAAAAATTTATGAAATAGGTGAGATTTTTGAATTTCATATCTGCAACAAGTTACGCGGACGATTTACGGGATTTGGAAATTTTTTTAGAAAAAGCAGTCAGCGACGATAATTTTGTAAAAGAAATTTGCACACCTTTAATCAGCGGCGGCAAAAGACTTCGTCCAATTTTATTTTTACTTTGCGCACGCTCCGGAAAAAATTACTTTAAAGAAAAATCTTTACCGCTTGCAACCGCGCTTGAATTGATTCATACTGCAAGCCTTGTTCACGATGATATTTTGGACGGCGCAAAAAAAAGACGCGGCGTCGAAACTTTAAATGCAAAGTTCAACGCGCAAATTGCAGTTTTAGTTGGCGATTATCTTTTTGCTAAGGCGTTTCAACTTGTTGCAGAAAATAATTATGGCGATAGAGTCAGCTTGATTTTGTCTAACCTTGTAAAAAATTTGTGCATTGGCGAAATTATGCAAGACCGCGCCCTTTTTAAAATTCCAACTTTGAACGAATATTACAACCGAATTAATTTAAAGACGGCGTTTTTTCTTTCAACTTGTTGCAGACTCGGCGGGATTATTTCTGAACTCAAAGATTTTGAAGTTGAAAATTTGGCGAATTACGGTACAAGTTTAGGTTTAGCTTTTCAAATTGTAGATGATTTACTTGATTTTTTTGGCGAAGAAAAAGTTACCGGTAAGGCGTTGGGTGGCGATTTAAAAAGCGGCGTTATAACTTTACCGGTAATTCGTGCCTTGCAAGCAGGAAAAAATTCAGAAACATTGAAAAAAATACTTACGCAGGATAAAATTTCAGATAGTGATGTTGAAACTTCGATAAAAATTATTTCTGAAAGTGATGCTGTTGAATATTGCAGAAATCGTGCGATAAGTCACATTGAATGCGCACGGCTTGATTTGCCGTCTGATATTCAAAAATCCGAAAAAATTTATCTTGAACAAATTGCTAACTTTGTAATTAATCGCAACCGGTAATTTTTGAAAATCTTCGCACTGCTTTTTCTTTTTAATTTTTAGAAAAATTATTTTTGAAATGGCGCGGCTGAATTTTCTGTCTGATATTCAAAAATCCGAAAAAATCTATCTTGAACAAATTGCTAACTTTGTAATTAATCGCAACCGGTAATTTTTGAAAATCTTCGCACTGCTTTTTCTTTTTAATTTTTAGAAAAATTATTTTTGAAATGGCGCGGCTGAATTTTCTGTCTGATATTCAAAAATCCGAAAAAATCTATCTTGAACAAATTGCTAACTTTGTAATTAATCGCAACCGGTAAATAGTTGGAAGGATGATAATTATGCCCGGCAGATTTGATGAAAATAATTCTGATGGAGGAGATTTTCGTCTGGTAAAAATTAAAACCATAATTCAGAATGTGGATTTTTATCTTGCCGGACGCTCCGCCGGTCTTTTTATTTTAGGTAACGCCCGCACAAAATTTAAAGCTTATTCCGTGCCGCAATTCAAACGCTACGATTCAGATCCCGTTATAGCGGCGTTGGACAGCATTTTCAACCCCACAAAAACCAGCCCCTTAGAAATTATCAACGAACAACAACTTGTACAATATTTTCTCGATATAAAATACAGGAACGGCGATAAAAGCACTTTGATAACTTTTCAGCGGCTGATATTTTGGATGCTTTTTGGCGCGGCGGCAAATGACGAAATGTATAATCGTGAACTTTCAAATATTGTAGACTTGGCGTATTGTTTCGATTTTAATGAAAAACTTTTGCGGGATTGGTGCAAGGCAGTTACTTTCGTTGCCACAAACGG
>CALGGV010000351.1 GCA_937915725.1 uncultured Selenomonadales bacterium | reverse complement strand
CAATTTTAATGACTTCGCTGGCTTTTATCATTGGTTGTTTACCTTTGGCAATGGCAAGCGGCGCGGGCTCGGCGGCTAGAAATGGAATGGGTACAGCCGTTGTTGGCGGTATGTTATTTGCTACTTCCATTGGAATTTTTTTAATTCCGGTTTTCTTTTTCGTAGTGGAAAGAATTTCTTCAAAGTTTAGCGGTAAGTCAAAAGTTGCCGCGCCTCAAATTGCAAAGGAGGGAGCGAATTGAAATTAAATAAATTTATGCTAAGTTTACTGCTGACAATTTTTACTGCAACGCCCAATGTTTCGGCAGAAATTTTAAATGTAAATCTTGACGACTGCATAAATCTTGCACTTACCAACAATCGCAGTATCGAGCAATCCGAGGCAAGCCGTGAAAATGCAAGCTGGGCTTTAAGGCGTTATCGCCGCGCTACAGGTCCTTCAGTCAGTTGGACTTCCAATGCAAATAAAATCGGCGGCAACGATTATGTAACGCGCCGCAGAAATGGTTTAGATTTTGAATATTCTTTTGATAACAGTTTAAGATTTACGTACCCGCTTTACACCGGCGGCAGAAATGAAAACAATATCGCCTCCGCGCAATACAATTTAAATTCTGCAGATTTAACGCTGGAAAATACTAAGCAACAAGTTATTTACAATGTTACAGCCGCTTACTACAATGTTTTGAGAAATCGAAATTTGGTAACCGTTAAAGAAAATACCGTCAATCTTTTGCAGGAACATTTAAATCAAGTTAAGCAGAAATTTGAAATTGGCGTGGTTGCAGGGGCTGATATTTTATCTTCACAAGTTCAAATTGCAAACGCGCAACAATCGCTTATCACTACTCAAAATGACTACGATAACGCCGTTGCAACGCTAAATAATTTAATGGGACTTTCACTAAGTACAGATTTAATAATTAATGACGATTTACATTATCAAAGTTACGCGGTTAATTTTGAAGACTGTTTAAGTTACGCGCTGGAGCACCGCCCGGATTTTATCGCCGCAAATTTTGCAGTACAAAAAGCCGAAAAAGATACTTCAGTTGTAAAAGCCGGCAAGCGTCCGCAAGTCAACGCGGTTGTTAGCAGGACTTTTAACGGCGAAAAAATTTTTGACAACGACCACAACGATAACTGGGCGGCGGGTTTATCTATGTCGTGGAGCGTTTTTGATAACAATGTAGTTTCTGCGCAAGTTCACGAAAGTGAGGCAACTTTAAAGCGTTTAAAATCTGTTTACGAGCAAACTAAGCAACAAGTTGAATTGGACGTGCGGCAAGCTTTTAACAATCTTAGGGCGGCTGAAAAAAATATTCAAACTACTCAAGCGGCAGTCAAACAAGCCGAAGAAGAATATCGAATTTCGCAGGTTAAATACGCTGAAGGCGTCGGTACAAATCTTGAGGTTATGGATTCACAGGAAAAACTTACTGAAGCTCAAACAAATTTTTATACCGCGCTTTACAATTACAACACGAGCCGCGCGCAGCTTGATAAAGCTATGGGCGTTCCTGTCTACATTGATACTTTGCAATATAATTTGGCTGTTCAGGATGGAAAATCTGAACCGGAGGCACTTGAAGTTTCTATGGTAAACGGTAACCAAAATCAATAAATGTATAAATAATGGATACATTTGCAAATTAAAGGAAAATTATCTTGGAAAGAAACTTGATTTAAAAGTTTTGGACATTAAGGAAATGGAATGAGAACTTAAAGAAAATTATTCGCCCGTCATTTCCGAAAAATTTCAGTGGAGTAATTGGGCTGAAAACAAAGAAGATATTACCGGCAATAAACTTTTGGAATTTATTAACGAGCTTTTTAAAACTTTGAAAGCACTTGATTTTTCGGACAGCGATAAAAGAAAAAAACTTATCAGCGATATTTTTTCTGATATTGACAATTATATGAATTCCGGAATTGAATTAAAACCGTATCCGCGAAAAGTTGATTTTATTGGTATAAATGAAAATCACCCTTTCAATGACCTTTATGAAGGAATGTAAAAAGATTTACAAAGTGCCGTTCGCTCAGGGGAATATTACACGCCACACGCCGTTATTAGTTTTGTTGTCGAAAAAGTTAATTTAAAAATTTTACAAACAACCATCAAAGGCTGGGAAAAAAGCCGTTGCCGATTATACAGAAAAAGACTGCGTTGACGTTATTTTTGCTAATCCTCCATTCGGAGGCGCGGAAGACTCCGATGAGTCACTTCTCGTTTAAGTACAGATTCTCTTTGCACTTTAATCCTGTTGATAAAAATTCCAACAACAATTTAGATTTATTCTGTAAGTACTTTATGATAATGCTGTTGCAGAAAATTTCTTCAATTGTTTGAAATGCTTATTTGCCTATATTGAAGGTTATCACAACTGCATTCAGATTTTTTCTGTTCGTTTTTTCTAGAAACACTCACTGGCATTAAAAATAATTTTCCTGCCGAATTTTGCACAAGTGAAACAGCTGACTTTTTTTGGGTATTGATTACGAAACTGCTGAAAGTTGGCGGGCGTTGCGGAATTGTCTTGCCGGACAGTTTTATTTTTGGAGAAGGCGGGCAGGACAAGATAAAAAATGTATACTTGAAGAATTTGGATTTCATAGCAATATACGCCTTCCCGCTGTTTTCAAATCTTATACCAGCGTCAACACGAATTTACTTTTTTTAAAAGAATGTTAAGAGTTCCGACGTTTGATTTTAACGCCTTGATTATCTTGATAGCGTCAAAATTTTTTCAAAGACTACGCCGATAAATGACAGTAATTTTAATCCCGTTCGTGAATGGTGGGACGATAGAAAATTTATTGAAACCTGAAGGTAAAGGCAAATCTAAATTTTTTTTGCCGCTGAACTTGCCGCAATGAATTGACTGATGCGTAATGGAAAAAACTAAAAAATACGTTGCCCTCAAAAGAAGGAAAAAGAGTACCACCGTGTTTTGCTAATTGGAACAGTGTTTACGGGTATTTTTGCCATTGGAGCAAAAAGGAGTACTTGCAAAAATATTCGTGGAACTGACGAAAATACAAACTATGCAAAAATTAAGTTTGACTCAACACCCAGACAAGGCTTGGGATAAAAAAAAATGATTGCAAACTTAAACTCAAACAAACACGTAGACAAAAGCAAAATCAGAAAGAATACCAAAATAAAAGCCATAGTTGATGCAAAGTGTCAACCAATTAAAATTTTTTTGAGTTCCGGCAATGTAAACAATATAAAAATTGCTCCACAACTCCTTGACTCAATTACACTTAACGATTATATTATTATTGCGAACAAAGCTTATTGTACTCGTAAATTTTTAAGGTTGATAGAAATCAAAGTGGAAAATAAATAGAGCGCAATACAAAAAGCGAAATGTACCGGAACGCTTTTTTCAACGCTTGAAAAAAAAATCACAGGATAGTAATGAGATTTAATAAATTGTCTATTGTTTTCTTGCTTTTTTTCATTTTGCGTCAATATTTCTCCGGTTAAAATAAATTGCCAACAATCCCTAGAAAATTTGATATCAAACCTAAATATTTAAATGTTACCCTGTATATTTTTGCGATAAAGACTATACTGACAGAAAAAGTTTCCGTGAAAATTTTGAAAAGATTTATCTAACTAAAAACTCAATATTGGGTTGCGAAGAAGAAAGTCGTATTGTTATCGATGACGATATTCAGGGGCTAGCTAGGCAAGAAATCAAGTTACTTTCGCAACAACGATTATTCCCATTATGATTTAATACAGCTCGTTGAAATAATTTTTGGAGCGCGTATATCTAAAAAATGCAGCAGTCTAATTCACAGGGAGGCAATATCAGTAAAAAAATCTGTACATTCAGCAATTTGTTTATTCGCTATATTCTCTATGATAACTGATAAATATTTGACCTGCCATTTCAAAATTTTCTCCCTACAAAAAATAGCTTTAACTTGCCTTTAAAATTTTTACGTCAGTAACTGAATCCCTTTTTGCCGTTACTCTCTCCGCCGATTTTAAAAATTTGAAATGTTATACTGAGCACGAAAGTTAAGGAAAGGAGGAAAAAGCCTAGCAGTTGGGGCTTAAAATTAACAACTGCATGGTTCTCAAAATTTAATATTTTAAAAGTTAATCTAAAGGGATTCTGTGTAATTTTTAGAAGAATAAAGGAGGCTGTTTATTATGACAAAGAAAATTTCCGACACCTTTAAACTCATTGCAACTTGTGTTTTCTTCGTAACCATTTTAATCTGTTCAGGAACAGGACACGCCTCACCTTCAAATTCTCCCGCTATAACTTCCGCCGAATCTCAAGTTGAAATTGTCGAAATGAGCGCATGGCCTCGCATTAGAGATTCTTTACTTGGTCGTAATCGTTATCGTAATCCTCCGCCACCTCCGCCTCGTGATTTTCACGACCGCAACCATCATGGTAGACCTGGTCATTATCCGCCGCCACGTGGTCCCCACCATCCTCGCCATTAATTTTTATATATGCAAACTCGGCTGAAAGGAGGATAGTTACGCCGAGTTTTTTTCTTAAAAAAACTGTGTATTAATTTCTTAGAAATTCAAGGAGGTTATTCCAATGAAAAATTTAAAAAATATTTTCGTCTTGATTTTAGCTTTTCTTTGTGTAATCATTAATCATACTATTGGAAATGCCGCCGGAATTGAAGAAAAATATTGCAAGGTCGGAGCTGTCATCAGTCTCAATAATCCAAATACTATCTACAACGCCGATAATAAAGAAATTGTCGAATTGATTGAAAAAGAACCGGGTATATTTGCAATTCGTTGTGTTAAGCCCGGCGATGTATATATTGACGCCTTCACTAAAATTAACGGGCAAATTTTTCATAAAAGATTATTGCTACACATTACAGGAAATGAAACACCCGTTAAAAATACAAGCTCTCAAAAAAAAGTTGCACTGTCTGACAATCATCAATACTACAACGAAAATATTACAGCTGAACAAGCGGCTCAAGCTGATGCAATTGCAAAATCCATAGCCAATCAGATTATGAACAATCCCAATTACAAAACTGATTTACAAAAAGTACAAGCTGCCGCCGGAGCTGTTGCTAAATATGCAGCCAAGGGAAAATATGGTGCAGATTCAAATAAATATTATCGCACTCCCTATGGAGTTTTTATTACAGGTAATTTGACTTGTGCAGGGACTGCACGCGCTCTGGGTCGGGTTTTATACTTCATGGGATATGAATGGCAACACGTCAATGAAAATGAATGGAAACATCAATGGTGCGTTCTTACAATGGATGGTAAAATTGGTTATGCTGATTCCGCTGTTATTCCGACGGGTGTTGCCGGTTATGGCGAATATCCTTATTAGTATAATAAAATAAAATTTAAGAAACAGGAGGATTAAAAATGGCAACAAGACCGGTATTTGAAGTATCACTTGATAAAAAATTATTTGTTCAAAAAAATATAGAATTTCAATGGTACAGTGGATTTGCATTAAGTCAGAAACGCAAATGTATTCAAAGTCTTCATCAAAATTATTTAGCAAATTACCCCAACAAAAATATTTTGGAAATTTCAAGTAAATCAGAAAACGAACTCGGCGTGAAATTAAGTGCATTTAATTTAATGATGAATTTCGACGGCAAAACTTTTTCTGTTGAGACAGCTTATCAAGGTGGAAAAATTTTTGAATACGGCGGACCGTATACAGATTTACTCGATAAGCCTTCTATTGCCGCAAAAAAAGATACGCGCTTAAAAAATAGCGGAAGAATTATCGGTCTTTCATTTTTTGGCAAAGATTTTCCATTAAAGCCAGTTACATTTTTTTATAACTGGTTGTATATAAATGCTCTCAATCAGAATGAAGAATTAAGCCAAGAAATAATAAAGTATGACGCCTTTACAGATATTGTATTTAACCCTCAAAAGTCATTAAATTGTCAAGCAGCAGCTGCAGCTATCTATGTTTCGTTAAGTGGACAAAATTTATTGCAAACGGCGTTGGAATCTTCACAGAATTTTTTAAACATAGTTTATTCAAAATAAAAATTCATAAAGAGCTTATATGTGACTTGGAAGATATTTACAGGGAACAAATCAAAGAGTTTAATTTTGCTTTATTTTGAATTAGACAAAATTAAAATAAGAGAAGACATTGTGTATTTGCTCAAAAAATTACTGAAAAATGCGCCGTATAAAGCGCACATTTGCCAAATATATTTTGATTTTATAAAATTAAAATGAAAATGGGCAAGAGTAAAATCCGCCTCTTCAGAAAAAATTTTGGTTGTTTAAAAATCGATTGTTTATAGCACAATCGGGAGTATGTCAAATTCAATGAAGAAGTAAATATGGCAAATATTTCACCAAAAATGCGCCGAGAAATTAGGAAAGGCGCAAAATCCTTTCTTGCTTTTTATAACAATTTTTGCATAATGAAAATATCGTGGAAACGGTTATGGCATAAGCTACTAAAGAGTACGCTTGCTAATGCAACCGCACAAGCTAACTGCAAGCCTCTTGCAAATATGATGAGTAAGAAAATTTGCTCGCATTTGCTTTATTTATGGGGTAGTTGACCTGATAAATCCATATTTAAAAATTTAAATAAAAAAATTAGCCGTCAAATTGACGGCTTTTTCTGTTGCAAGTCCAAATGTAGAATATTTGATTGATTTTGATAAATTTAAGTGGCACAGGTAAACATTCAAAAACTATTGACATTGTAGGAGACCTGCCACGGGTTTTACGTATGGTAGAAATTTACAATCTTAAAAATGGAAAAAATAATACGCCGATTGTTCAAGTTCTGAACCTCCCAAGATTAAAATCGCGGGGTTCTCGGGATTAGTGAGCCATTGCCCACTTCATTACTAAGCTATCCCCGTAGTTCCTACGTTTCGTTTGTATATATGCACTAGCACTTTATAACTTTGCAAGGTCTTTAAATTGCCCAGAGGTTGGTACAAGCAACCTATTTCTTGCTAGATAAGGCACTTGATTTTCGATTTCAGCAACCGTCAGCGCAAAACTTCTCTTTTCTTCAGTATTTCTTTAGTTGGTGATTATTTTAAAACTTTTGAAGAATTTTTCAATATTGCGCTGCCTAACTCACGCCTAAAGTCACGAGTGTGCGGCGGCGCGTAATTCAATATTGACGAAATGTGAAAAGAAAAAGTTCCTTTTGATATGACTCTGTAATGAGCGGGCTTTTTACAATATCTTCAAAAGTTTCAAGAGCCAAAAGCTTTATTCCCGTTTTTGCTCTAGGTTATAGTGGAATTAGAAAGAATGACCAACGAAAAAAAAGTTGACAACATTGATTTTACCGCTTGTCAATGTGTTAAATTTTCTAGCCAGAAAACGCCTATGTTGATTCTTTTCGACGATGAAGATGCCGTTAAAAAAGACGCTCCTATATTGCACGATTTATAGCCTTATAGGGTAGATTCTGTTTCCAAAAGAAATATTTTGAAAAAATTTAGTGTTGGAAATTTTTTCTCACTGAAAACAATATACCAAAACTGGAAAGAAAATTTAAACCTTGAGGAATTAAGGAATTTTCTTTTACCACTGTTAATGAACAGTCAAGTTATAATAAAATATTGAAAAAATTTCTTCTACAGTTTAAAATGTGTTGCAAATTTTTTACAGTAGGTGATAATTTAATGAAAGCAAGTGAATTGTACGCTCCGACGCTTAGAGAGTCTCCGGCGGAGGCTGAACTTTTGAGCCATAAATTAATGTTTCGCGCGGGTTTTATCAGAAAAGCCGCGGGCGGAATGTACACATATTTACCTTTGGCGTGGCGCACAATGAAAAAAATTATGCAAATAATTCGTGAAGAAATGGACG
>CALGGV010000350.1 GCA_937915725.1 uncultured Selenomonadales bacterium | reverse complement strand
TTTCAAGGCGTTTAATTTCTTTTTCAAAGGCGGCAGGTTTTACAACGTCAACAACTGTAACTTTTTCCGCGCCTTGCTCATATGCTGAAGTTGCAACGTCCATCCCCGAATTGCCGCCGCCAATAACCACAACATTTTTTGCAACATTGGGATTTTCGCCACGATTTATTTTTTTCAAAAACTTAATCCCAAAAGTTAATTTTTCCGCGCCTTCCCAATTAAAATACCGCGCCTTGTGTCCGCCAACTGCAACTAAAACCGCGTCACTTTCATTGCAAATTTCGCTAAATTTCTCAGCGTCAACTTTGCAATTCGTTACAAATTCCACGCCCAAATTTTCAATGCGTTGCAATTCGGCTTTTAAAAGTTCCTGCGAAATTCTGGAATGTGGGATAACCTGCGCGAGTTTTCCGCCAATAAATTCTGCCTCATCATAAACTGTAACCGCGTGCCCAAATTGTGCAAGTTGCCACGCCGCCGATAATCCCGCAACGCCGCCGCCAATTATTCCAACTTTTTTACCGGTTGAAATTTGCGGCTTTTCAATTTCAATATTTGCAGATTCTAAACCCAATTTGCCAATCTTTATAGCCTCGTCAACCAAAGAGCGGCTGCAACCTTCCATACAAGGATTTGGGCAAAGTGTACCGCAAACTGAACCCGGAAACGGCGTATATTTTAAAACAAGTTTCAACGCCTCTGAAATTTTTCCCTGCCGCAAAAGTTCAATTCTTTTTTGAGTTGGTATACCCGTCGGGCAGAAAAATTGACACGGCGCAGAAAATTTTGAGTTATCCCAACTGGGAACGCGCAGACGATAAAGCCCGCGATTCACTGTATTTAAAACCGTAAAATCATCAACCGCAACATCTGAAAAAATCCCGCCTTTAATCCATTCGTTTTTTCTGAAACTTGCAAGGTCGGGCAAAACTTGCGGCTTTTTTTCTTCAAAAGTCAACGGGCGAAGTTTTTTCCATTCTTTCCAATTAGACAATTCGGCGATAAGTTCGGATTTTTCTATTGAGTTAAGAAAATGATTCATCCCGCCCTTCAAAAAGGCAATATCATCTTCATCAAGTTCAAGACACAAAATATCAGCAGGATAATCTGAAATTTTGCCACGAAAATAAACAATTCCGCCGACCATTCCAACACAAGCGCGCTCTCCAAGTACTGAATTAAATTCTTCACTGTCAACGCCGCAAATTACCGCACGACCGCCGCCCATAAATTCAAATGAAAAACTTCCAACATTTTTTAAAACCCAAAGTTCAGGCTCTTCATAAAGCGGATCATGTTTCATAAGTGAGCCCGTGCGAGTTCCTGCGCGCCCGCCAATATAAATTTTGCCGCCCGCCGCACAATGCCCGGCAGTATCGCCGGCGTCACCTTTTACCGTAATAATCCCGCCCGCGTTAAGCCAGCCAACATCTGCTGAAGTCGAGCCCTCAACAATAATTTCAGTATTAGGCAAACACATAGAGCCTACACGTTGCCCCGCGTTCGTTACGTGAAATTTTAAAGTTTTGCCGTAAGGATGCCATAACGGTCCGCCTATATCATGTTGCCCGCTTGCCGCTATTTCAAAATCTGTTTCGCCGGAATTAACCGCCGCCTTAATTGCAAGTAAAAGGTCTTGCGTTGACATTCTTTCATTTTGCTTTATTGTATCAATTTTCAACATTCGTATTCTCTCCCAAATTGTACCCGTCCAAATAATTTTGAAGTTTTTCGGCAAATTTTCCAACGTGCAAGCCGTCAACAAATGAATGATGCACTTGAACTGATAACGGCATTAATAATTTTCCGTCAACAAGCCGAAATTTTCCCCAATCAAATAACGGTGTTGCATTTTCTTTCTTGCCTGAATTTGTGTGTGAAATGTGAGTATATGTCAAAAAAGGCATTGGCGAACATTGAAAAACGTCATTACCTAAAGGCGCAGTAAAATATTCAACTTGATTATCAGCCGTTTTTTTAGCCAACTCGACGTAACTTTTAAGATTGTCTAACAAAGGTACATTGACAACCTTAAAAAGTTCAGTTTCAGCATTCAACCACGTAAAAGCCGTATCAATTTTATCAAAAAGAACAATTTCACCGTTCAAGAATCTGTAACGAAAATTTTCAATTTCATTGCCACATTTGCAAATTGCATAAACCATTGACAGCGTAAACGATAAATTTTGCAACTTAATTTGTTTTTGAAAATTTGTTACGTCAACTTCAAAAGTCACACAAAAACTCGGCTCAATACAATTTCTGAAAATTTCGCAGTGCATGGCGCGTAGCCAATTTTTTTGATTAATAACTTTGTAACTGTTCATTTTTTTGCATTCCTAACAAACATATTGAATACCGAGTTTATCGGCAATAGCTTTATCAGTTGAAACAAGTGCATCACTTCTGCCGACGGGTAAGGAACTGTTTCCAATGGGAGCCATTAACTTTCTAAGTTCGGCGTCAAATGCAAGCACATAGTCAACGATTTTTTGTGCGCCTTTGTCAACGTCAAGCCGCTTTACAAGTCGCGGATTCTGCGTACAAATACCCGTTGGACATTTGCCGGTATTGCAAGCATTGCAACGCCCTTGCTCATTTCCTACACAGCCCAAAAGTTGAATTAAAATTTTGCCGCAAAAAACGCCGTTAGCCCCTAAGCAAATCATTTTGAAGGCGTCAGCCGCCGCGTTGCCTGTCATTCCAATTCCGCCGCCGCCGTAAAGCGGAATTTGCCCTTGCGCGCCTTGTTCAACCGCCGCGTTGTAACAATCACGAATTTTTGAAACTACAGGATGTCCCGTGTGATCCAGTGAAATTTCATTTGCCGCGCCCGTGCCGCCTTGTATACCGTCAATGAAAAAGCCGCCGCAAATTTTGTAAGGGTCGCGCAGCAGATTATTATAAACTGATACTGAAGTTGAAGACGCCGCGCACTTTATGGCAACCGGTACACGAAAACCAAACGCCGCATTTAATGACAAGTGCATTTTCTGTACAGATTCTTCGATTGAGTACAAGCCTTGATGATTAGGCGGCGATGCTAAAGTTGCCTTTGGTACGCCTCTAATTGCCTGTACGTGCGGAGCAACTTTTTCAGACTGAAGTAAACCGCCGTCGCCGGGTTTTGCGCCTTGTCCAATTTTTATTAAAACTGCCGCAGGATCCACTTTCATTTTCGGCATTGCTTGGATAATTCTGTTCCAGCCGAAATGACCGGACGCAATTTGTATTATAAAATATTTCAGATATTCAGATTCAAGAAGTTTAACGGGCATACCGCCTTCACCGCTTGACATTCGCACAGGTAAGCCGCAACGTTCGTTTAAGTAAGCCGTTGCCATTGCCACTGCCTCCCAAGCCCGCGTTGAAAGTGCGCCTATCGACATATCAGAAAAAATTAATGGATAAATCCAACGTACCGGCGGAGTTTTTTTAGTTGCTACAAGTTTTCCATTTTCAATTTGCAAGGGTAATTCTTTTGGCGAAAGAATACGCCCGAGCGGCGAGCGAATATCAAAAGTATGACGCACTGAATCAAGTGAAGGGTCTGTCATTTGTGAAATTCTGCCGACAATAATTTTATCAAGCGTGCGTTGAGAATTTAAATTTGTACGCCCGCCGCGCTTAATTGGTCCATTGTCTCTAGAAAGTAAATTTCTGCGATTATCAGAATTTCTTACAGCACGAATTGCATTGTTGGGGCAAACTCTTTCGCACATTCCGCAACCTCTGCAGGCGTTTTCGATACTTGCAACTTGTTTGATAACTGGAATTGAGCATTGCTGATGAACCGGCTCCGGCAAATTTTCTGTGGAAATAGTCATAGATTTTCTTTGAATTTCAACTTTTATTGCCTTGAAAGTGCAAGACGCCACGCAACTTCCGCACATTGTACAGCGTTCAGGATTATAATCAATTTTCCACGCTAAATCATTTACTGCAATATCTTGAGTCTTTATTGTTTCCATCTTATCACCTTCAAATCATTGTCAATTACAACAACTTCACGTTCATTTGGGTAAATATCTTTTTCCATATTTCTGTCAGGCAAAATTTCATTAATCCCGCAAACTTCAGAAGAAATTGCAATGGTTGTATCGTCGCCGCCCACAACTACGGGACGTAATTTTTTTGAATCGCAACAAGTTATCATTCGCCCGTCAGGCAAGCCGGCAATAATTGTATTTGGTCCATTAATTTCAAGGTGTGCAAGCGATTGACGAATTGCCAACAAAATATCCTTGTCCTCACGTTTAGCAATTTCCGCAAATGGTAACGGCGTTATAACGTGTTTGTAATATGGAATTTCCCATTTCAACTCATGTAAAACATAATGCAAAGTGTACAAAAAATTTTGTGAATCAGATTCAAAGCCAATATAACCTCTATGAAGATTTTTCTGAAACTCTTTATTTTTGGTGTAGAAAGTATTTTCGCCGTTCGCACAAAGTGTATAACCTTGCAAGAAAAAAGGGTGCGCCGCGTATCGTACGATTTTATAATTTGTATTTTGGCGGCATTGGACAATAATATTTTTTGAAAGTAAAACGCCGCTGTCGTCCCAAAGTCTGAAATAAGTTGCAATATCGCGCGGGTCTCCAATTTCTTTTAGCGTCAAAACGTCGGGCCAAAAAGAATAAATGTAACCTTGCTTAGACTCGGTTAAAATTTTTCTCAACTCAATCCGCGTATCCAACAATAAATTTTCGCGTTGTTCCTTGTCCTCAATATGTTCAGGATAATCATAATTTCTGAAAATATAATACGGCATTGCTTGAATATCTAAATTTGGCTGCTTATTTGGAACAGGCAACCATTCAGCCATTTTTATAAAATTCTGCGCCGCCATATAATCTTCAACAAGCCGCGCGCCTTGTTTTGTGCAAGCCATTGAAAGTAACGGTTTATCTTTGTAAAGTGAAAAAACGCCGGATAAATCTTGCATTACCATTGCAAAGCCGGAATTATCATGCCCTTCTTGTTGCGGCAACATTAATCTTAACGCCGTTGAAGGATGAATTGGCTTTTTACTTTTTACCGCTCCGATTCTGCACATTTTTAGCCCTCCCAAAATAAAAGAGGGCAGGAAGTAATTTTCTTACTCACTGCCCTCCATTTTTAAATTTTAGATAATATTTTTGCTGTATTCGTCATAAAGTTGTTTGAGTTCCTCAATTTTGTCGTACATTTCAACCTGTAATTTTGAGGCGGTTGCAAAATCGCCGGAAATCAAAGAATTACTAAGGCGCGTGAATAAAGATTTTTTGTCGATTGAATCTTTTGCAAGATATTCCCGCACAGCTTTAATTTTATTCCAGTTGTAAGAATCTTGATCTGTGCGAAAATCAGTTTCGATTCTGTGAGCCTTGCGAACAATTTCGCGCATTTCCGGCAAAATTCTTGCAAGCAGTTCAGTTTTCCAGCGCAATAACGCCCCTTCCTTGAAAGATTTTATAATTTGATTGTGAAGGGAGCCGCCCGCCGTAATAACTTTCACTTTTGCCGGATAATTTTCAAACGCCGCCATATTTTCCCAAACAGTCGCCGGCGGTATTCCAAACATTGAATCGCGTTCATCAGCTGTATAATCTTCAAAAACATCTTCTTCACTGCGATAAGCACGATTTTTTTCAAGATAAACTGCATCCTGTCCGGCTTTCTTGCTTAATTCTGTCAACAAGTCAATCGAAGATTGATTAATTGCAAATTTAACGCCGTCAAGAATTGCCGAATAAACCGCCGCAAGTACCAAATAAGTATTTGTGTAAGGGTTGCAAGCGCGCAGTTCAAAACGTGTTGCCATTGGATTTTTTAAATCACGAATTAAGCCCGCTAAAATTGTTCTGTTACGGCTGGGAATTTTTGGAGTGTGTCCTAAACTTGTAACAATACAGACGGGAGCCTCAAAGCCGGGCTTTAATCTGTTCAAAGAATCATTCGTTGCACTTACAAAGGGATTTATAACTTCATAATTTTTCAAAAGTCCCATAATTGCGCCGTAACCAATAGCACTCATAAAATCTTCAGCAGGATTTTTGGCGGCAAAAAGATTATGAATCTTGCCGTCTGAAGTTATCGCTGCAAGTCCAATATGTGTATGTTCGCCATTACCTGCAAGCCCTATCATTGGTTTTGCTTTAAAACTAACTTCCAATCCTTCAGCGCGGAAAGTTTCTTTAACAATGGTACGAACTAAAATTTCATTGTCCGCCGCCTGTATTGCGTCAGCAAATTTCCAGTCAATTTCCAACTGTTCGCAAACGTGCGTTAAGTGCCCGCTCTCGTCAATTTGCGCCTTTAAGCCGCCAACTTCCTTATGTCCCATTTCAACCTGTAAATCATATTTATCAAGTTCAATGACGCACTTTTCTAACGCACAACGAACCGCACCGTGAGTTCTTTCCCAATACTGCTCCTGCATAACCTGCGACGCGCTCATTTCTTTTATCGCCGCCTCTTCAAGCGGTGTTTTTACCCAAAATTCAAGCTCTGTTGCTGAAGTAAAACAAATATCTGTAATATCCTTGCCGCTTATGTCAAGCCCTTCAATAGTTGCATGTTCATGAAAAATTTCAAGCATTTCCCTTTTGACAAAAGATAAAGTGTCAGTCAAAACTGCGCGAGAATCAACGCGCTTGCCTTCATGAATCAAAAAACTGGGAATCCTCAAAGTTCCAACAGGTTTATTTGTTTCGTCGTCAAAGTATTCAAAATTATAATCGATGAACCAATTAACCGAAGGATCAACCGGCATATCAACTTTAGCATTGTTAAGCGTGGCAATTCCCGGCAAAACTACGCTGGAGCCGTCAGTCTGCACAGCTGTACCCGCGTAAAATTCGTCAATATCCTTGATAAAAACACGCACGGGAATTTTTTCATCAGTATCATTGCCCGCTAAATCAATTCCCATCAGCGATACAAACTTAATTTCAGGGTGATCCTTAAGCATCTGAATAATTTCTTCTTTTGGAGTGTTAGCCTTGATTGTGTATAACAAGTTTTTCATTGCGAAGTCTCCTCAAATATTCGTAATTAAACTAACGCCGCGTTAAGAAATATTTAAATCGTAATTTTTATAAGATATAAAATTTTTCATCAGCTGATATAATAATTTTATCATAATTAATTTGGTATGTAAATTCCTTAATCTATTGTATTTTTGTATACATTAAAATTTTAATCATCACTTATAAAAAAAACTCTCAACATAAAATTGAGAGTTCAAAATATATTTAAAATCCAGTATTTTAAGCCGGTTTGCCGGAATTATTATTTTCGTGGAAAAATTTAAATGTTTATCAAAAAAGGCAGGAAATTTTTTCATTTCCCGCCTTTGAATTTCAAAATAAAATTTTATTTCACTCCGAGAACAACAGGGGTTGAGCGGTATCCAATTCCCATTCTGTCAATTCCCATATCAATTAACTGCAGGAAATGTTCACGGGTACGAATACAGCCGCTGCCTTTAACTTTGATTCTATCGCCGCAAGTATCAAGCATAATTTTGATAATTTCTGGAGTTGCGCCGCGCACTTCTCCGCCGGTATAAAAGCCGGTTGAAGTTTTTACAAAATCAGCCTTTGCCTTAATCGCACATTCGCAAGCTTTTTTTATTTCTTCAATCGTTAAAGCGTCCGTTTCAAAAATCACTTTAACTTTAGTGGAGTATTTGTGGCAAACTTCAACGACCGCCGCAATATCAGCTGTAACTTCGTCCCATTTGCCGGAGCGAATCCAACCGTAATTTGCAACAATATCTAAATCTTGAATCTTGTAATTTTTGCAATATTCTTCAGCTTGCAAAACTTTTGAATTAGTTGTTGAAAGTCCAAAGGGAAAATCACAAACTACACAAATTCCGGTGCCTGTGCCTTTCGTCAATTCGGCAGCGATTGGCAAAGACGCGGGGTTAATGCAAACTGTGGCGCAACCAAAATTAACGCCTTCTTGAATGTACTTGCGAATGTCCGCCTCTGTAAATTCCGGTTTCAAAACTGATTGATCAATGTAAGCGGCGAGTTCCTTAACACTCATTTCGGCGGCTTTTTTGCAGGTCTTATCATTTTCTTTGGCTCCCTTAAAATTTTTTTCTTGAATTGTGCATATAATAAAATATTGATAGAATTGTTTCAATTAGAAAAATATTAAATCTACAAAATTTATTCTTGTTACCTGCAAAATTATAACATAATATCGTTGATAATCCTAAAATTGTTTGATTATCATTTTCCATCGTTTGATTATCATTTTCCGTCCCCTTGCGGGGAATTTAATAATTTATTCGGTGTACATCGAGGGGGAATTTAATACTTGAAAATATACAGGGTTTCCGTCCCCTAACGGGATTTAAAAAAAATTTCTGAAGAAACTGCGCCCATTCCCAACGCCGTTTTAATTCCAATTCCGGCGAAAGGCGCAAATTTCGCAAGCAATCCAAAGATTTTATTTACCATTTCATTACCGACAAAAGAAATTGACAACCGCCCGGAAAATCCCACAATGTTTCTACCTTCCAATGAAAATTTTTGCGAATGCAGATTGTACCTTGAAATTTTGCAAAAAGCTGAAAGTTTTTCCGCCAAATTATTTTCCTCAATTTTCATTTTGGTTGAAAAAATATTCCAGCGTTGCAACAAACTTTGAATGATTAAAAAACTTTCCGGAAAAATTAAGTAGCCGCCGTCACGTTTGAAACTTGTCGGCGTCAAAAGTTTAAAATCTGCGCGAAGTGGAATTTCTGAAGTAGGAAAAATTTCATCTGCCAATTTTTCATAGTTCGTATCAAGCAAAAATTTTCTGTCGCGCAGGTTTATTTTGTAGCCTTTCTGCTTGATAAAAATATTTTTTCTTTCAAGGAGTGGCAAAATTATTTTTTCGTAAGTTTCAAAATTCAAAGTACCAATTCTCCAAACAGATTGATTTTTTTCCCTGTCAAAAAAAATGCATTGACTGAATGGGCGTAAATTTTCTTCGTGAAGTTGCCGCGCAAAATTCGGCGGGAGCATTTCCATTAACGCGCCGTGCATTACCGAGCCCATCGAGCTGTTAATTTTTTCATTCGGCGGCAATTCCAATTCAATTTCTAAAAGTTTTAACATTATTTCTTCACCACAAATTTACACAACCCGAAAATTTGTTTTTTATCTTTTGAAATTTTGGTAAGCTTTAAAGTACGCGGCGAAATTTTTTCGTCGTTTGATTCGTGGTTATGCCGAAAAGCTTTGTCAAAATAGTTAGCGATAAATTCTTTGGCGTCATCAATCGAAGGCGCAAGCGAATACAGCAAAGTTGTTGCAATAAAACCCGTGCCGCCGCCTATAAAAGCATCTGCCTTTTCAACTTCTTTAAATTCGGCTGCATATCGAGTGCCAAAAAATTTTTTCAGCAAATCTGCGCCGTCCTGCATAAATTCTTTTGACATTTGTAAAATTTCTTCGACAGATTTAACGCCGATTTTTTCCATAATATCTAAATCTAAAGTAACAGTAAATTTAAATTGTGAACCGGCGGGAATACATTCACGGAAAAGCGGCAAAGTTTTTTCAGTTTGCCCGTTAAGATTTGCCTTTGTTGAGGCGTCAACTTTTTGGAGTATCACGGTATCTATTCTTGTTACATTCCCCCTTGGAGGAGAAAAAAAGGCGTCGCTGACAATCAAGCCGCGCATAACGCTTTTTATTTGGGCGTCTTTAGTGTCATAATCAAGTTTGGAAAAAATTTCATTTTCCAGTTGCTGAATAATTTCGTTGCATGCTTTTTGTTGATCTTTCAAGAGTAAATCTTTTGTTTTGACAATTTCAGCCCAATACTTTTGCTTTTCTTCGTCCGAAAAATTTTTTATGAATGAATATAAAATCGCCGTGCGAAACATTCCTTTTATCGAACTGCCGGGAATGTAAGGTTGTCCGTCGGCTTTTGAAATATGACAAGCAATATCATTCAAAGTTTGCCGCTTGCCTGAAACGATTGTATTTGTTTTGGCGTGCGCCTGCCTGATACTAAGTGCGCGTAATTCGTACGCTTTTATTTCTGTTGGAACTATATTTTTTTCGTGCAAACTTAGTAGCCAATTCCAAACATTGTTGCCGGTAAATTCTTCATTTTGGGCGGAATTTTCAGCTGTCAATTCAACGTACTTTGCAAATTCATCAATCAAATTTTTGCTGAAAAGAAAATTTATCCATTTTGACTCGTCCAAAAAATAAACCGTCTGATTTTGGCTGTCGTAAAGATATTCAACCGCCTTCAAAGTTTCGCCGCTGCCAATATGAATGGGCGAAATACATTGTAATACAAGCGTTTTACATTCTCTTTTTAGTGTGCGCTCCGGCGTTAATCTTTCGTAAACTTTATTTTGTGGCGAATCTTGCGGAACATTTTCTGTATTTGGATTGAGCGGTAAATTTTGCGCGGCTTGTTTGGCTTGCTTTTTTTTCTGCGCCTTAGATAATTTTTGTTTTTCTTTACTCATAATCTAACCCCACAAAAATTCCTTTGCCGAATCTGAAAATTTCGGTGCCGTTAATTTTATCAAGAATGACGTTGCGCCCTTCGATTCTTTTTGGCAGACAAGACCCCGCACCTATCATATACACGCTATTTTTTTTCTTGTCATAATTGACGCCGGAATTTGTTACAAAGCCGCCGCGCTTTTTCAGTTGATAATAAGAATTTTTCAGAATTGGAATATCTTCAGCCGTCGGCAAAATACTTGAAATGCACATTTGCCAATTTAAATTTTCGGCTGTCAACATTTTTTGCACGGCTTTTAAATCTTCATTTGCGCAGGTTTTATTCAAATTTATTTTTTCTGCCAAATGAAATTTTCCAAGCCCGCTGCTGCGCTTGCCGCCAATTCCCGACAATCCCAGCGAATTTAAAATTTCGGCGAATGTTTCAGAAAAATTTTTATCATCAAAAATCGCAATTAGATAAAGCCCGCTGTCTTTGTTGAATGAAAATTCGCTGACGTAATACGGCAGGGGCTCTTCATTCCTGCAGGAAACTTTTTGAGTTGAACCAACTAAGCCGAACTCTGCACTTTCAACGAAAAATTCGCCCGTATTCAGTGCGTTAAGATATTTTTTAAAATTGGAGGCGCGCAGATATTCCATTTTTTTTAATTTCTTGCGTTGCGTAAATTGCTTACGAACTTCATCAAGCGGCGCGTGTTCAATTTTCTTTTCGTTTAATACCGGCTTAGGCAAATAAAAATTTTCTCCGGTGTACGGCAGTAAATCCGACAAAAGAATTTTGCCCTGCGCGACGGCGTCAATAAAATCAGAAAAAAATTTACTGCCCGACAATTCACAGCAAAACGCGCTGTACAAAGTATCTGACGAATAAGAAAAATTTACCGCCTCAAGTTTACCGCCGAGTTCAGCCGCGCCGAAATGTACCGGCGTATCAAATTTTAATTTGTAAACCATAATCATTGCGGCACGCTTACGCCTTTAAACAAATTTTCTAAGTCCGGCAATTTTTTTTCAATTTCAGCAAAATTTTCTTTGTTAATTGAAAAAGGTTCAAACTTAAAATTTGTAAAAGAAATTCGTCCGTAACCGCGCGAGCCGGAGCCGCCCAAATAATCCATTGTCAAAAGTTTCAAGCCGTCCGCCAAAATTTCCATATCAGCGGCAACTTCAGCAAAATTTTCAATATTGTAAACAAGCTGAAAATCAAATTCGACGCCCGCAGGAACTCTTTCAATTTGGCGCGGATTTGCAACAGCCGTGAGCCTGTCGATTGTATTTTCAAATTTAACTTCGCCAATGTAAGTATCTAAATCCATTGCGCTAAATTTTCTGAAAGAATCGTCAGTCATTTTTAAATCAAAAAATTGCAAACGTGCGGCGCGGGATTCTGAAGTTTTGCTTGCGCCCAAGCCGAAAAGTCTTTGAATTTCTTCAGAATCTTTTTTAATGGCGTTAAGAATGCCTTTAGCGTAACTTTTGGCTAAAAGCGTGCGGAGTTTGCCTTTCAAGGAACTGCCCGGGATAATCGGCAATTTTGTAAGCGGGTCTCTTATGAAAGGAGAATCGACCGCCCCAATAGGCGCAAAATCGCTAGCCGCGCCAATGTGCAAGCCTGTTACAAGTTTAAGTTTTGCCGTGATTTTTATTTTGCCTTGAAGTGAATATTGCTCCGCCATAATTAATCTTTGCCCCCGTAAAATTTGTGATACGCCACCAACGCCTCAATGTACCTTGCAAAATTTTCATATTCGGTAAGACTGTCTCCAATTTTATCAATACATTCAAAAAGTTTAGATTCTTTGACAAAATTTTTTACGGTTTTATTTTTGTCGCGTCCGGCTTGATACGCAATTTTCACTTTCAGATATTTTATTTCCATTACAAAATTTTCAGGCAGTTTTTCAAATTTTTCATTTTGCGCCTTGTACACTTCAATTTTACTTGTCAGAGAATTAACCGCAGTAAGAAATTTTCTAATCTGCCCCGTCGTTAAATCAATTTTATCGTAGTCGCCGTTTTCACCGTGTACAGTGTGTACTAATTTTGTAATAACTTCTTCAGCTGTTGCGCCGACATCTTCCATTTAATTTTCCCCCTTTTCGCACATATCGTAAATCACAAGTTCAATCGCCGTTCGCAATTCCTGCCTGTCTTGTAAATCTTTGTACCAAAAATAAAATTTGTCTCGAATTTTTTCATAAGTTTTAAAGTCGGTTTTATTTTCGCAGGGATTTAACCGCGCCAATAAATTTTTTAATTTGTCTACTTTTCGCGCATACCGTAAATTACAAGTTCAATCGCCGTTCGCAATTCTTGCCTGTCTTGTAAATCTTTGTACCAAAAATAAAATTTGTCTCGAATTTTTTCATAAGTTTTAAAGTCGGTTTTATTTTCGCAGGGATTTAACCGCGCCAATAAATTTTTTAATTTGTCTACTTTTCGCGCATACCGTAAATTACAAGTTCAATCGCCGTTCGCAATTCTTGCCTGTCTTGTAAATCTTTGTACCAAAAATAAAATTTGTCTCGAATTTTTTCGTAAGTTTTAAAGCCGGTTTTATCTTCGCCGGGATTCAGCCGCGCCAATAAATATGCAAAACGCGCCAAATTTACAGATTGTCGTTTTGAATTTGTATCTGCCAAAAAATTTAAAATTCTGTACAAGCCGCTTTTTCCCAGCGTCAAACGATTTTCAATTTGTACAGTTGTATCAAAATTAAAATTATCCAGCAGAAAATTAAGTTTTTCCCCGCAAACTTTTTCAGCAAAAATTTTCCACGAATAACATTGCGCTTTTTCCGGCTCTTGAGAATCGCTTTTTATCGCAGCAGGCGCGCCGAAAAGTGCAACACTGTTTTTGCCGGGGTTATCTTTGGCGGCGTCTTCCAAAATTCCGGTTTTACGTGCCAATTCAGCAACAGGAAATTTCGGCTGAAAAAATCCAATTCCCGCAGAAAATGTCAGCTTGCCGTTCGTGAACTGCTCAAAAATTCGCCGAATGTCAACCGCCAATTCTATTAAATCGTCCCACGCGCCGACCAAAAATACGTCATCGCCGCCGCTGTACACAACGTGAATATCGCGCAGTTCTTTTTTATTGACTTGGAACAGTTGAAATTTTTCAGTAATTTTGCCTTCACAAATGAAAATCATAATATGTTTGAAAAAGTGCGCCAACTGCCTTGAAAGTGTAGCCGTGCGTGTCAATGTTGAATATTTTGCAGGAAATCCCGCCATAAAAGCCGCGCCCAAATTGTCAACATCTGCACGCATTACGCCGAGTCTTTTTATTCCTGCAGTATCTTCACTGCCGCCGCTTAAATTTGCAAGGTCTTCAAAACTCAAAACGTCGTTTTCATTGCGCCTCACATAATCTGCGATCCAAATTCCAATCGTGCCAAATTTTATATCGCTGCGCTTTTTTATGTAAGTGCGTACAATCTGCGCGACGGGTTTTTTTGCGCCCAGCGGATACAAATAACAATCATTCGGCAGCGGCAAGGCGTCAAGATAATCTGTTTCAAAAATTTTTTTAATGACAATAAATCCTTCGCCGTCCAGCATTTTTTTACCCATTAGGTAAAGGTTGCGGCAAGATTCACAAGCTAAAGTATCATCTTCATCATTGTAAATTAAAAGTTCCCGCGCCGAATTATGACAAATTCCACATTCCCGCGAGCCGTCCAAAGTTTTATTTATTGAACTTTCCGGCTTAAACATTTCGCGCAGTTGATCTTCATTGTAACGTTGGATTTTATTTTTTGAAAGCAATTCATTGACTCTTCTGAAAGGCGCGCCCGTTCCTGTTTCAGTTTTACCGATAAATTCAAGCGCGGTACTAGGCGTCCACGCAACCGCCAAATATAAGCGGCTGCCGAAATGTTTCAAAAACCAATTATTTACCGTGTCTGAAAAATTTTTTAAGATTTTCTGAACTTCGGCAGTATTCGGCAGTAACAAATAAAAATGCCCGCCGCCGGTGTACAATAAACAATTTATGGAAACGCCCGCCGCCGTCAAAATTTCGTCCGCTATATGCTCCAACAAAATTTCCAAATAAAATGAACGCCCGCGCAAACTTTTTAACGCGCCCTTGCTGGGGATTGTGTAAATAAATTGTTGAATTCCGGAAATATCCCCCGACACCAACAAAAAAATTTCTTTGGCGCGCAGGTTTTCAAAATTTGTAACGTTGCTGTTTTCTTTCAAATATTTGTGAAGGCAAGCTGCATAAGCCGCCGTCAATTTTGCGTGGTCGTACAGCGAAATATCAGAAAGTTCATTTTCAGCAGTTCCCGCCGGTACGTAGCTCCAAACAGTTTCCAAAATTTGCGCAATGTCATTGGGCGAAAATTTATTTTTTTGAATGTTGCTAAGATAATTTTCAAACTCCGCCAAAAGTTCAGCATATTTTTTGGAAAGATTTTCGTTGTTGTCGTCAACAGGTAAATTCATTTCGTCATTTTTCAGCGGGCGTAAATCGAAGACAGAATTTTTACCTGCGTTGCCAAAAATATTGAAAACATTTTCAAGTTTCTTGCTAACTTTCCTGTCAACGGTGCGGCTGTCAGTACCGCTTGCAAGCGCGGAAGATTCAACCAACAGTGAATCATTGGCGACAATGTAAGACAAAATTTTTTTGCCCGCGTCATCTGAAAAATATTTTGATAAAAAATCTGCGCCTACTTTTGCAAAATCGTTTTCAAGTTTGCCTTGCGTGCGCAAAATAAATTTTCCAACGTCATACAAAAGAGCCGCCGTTTCAACTTGCCGAGTTTCAAGCTCAAGCATTTTTCAACCTCCTTTCAAGCCGTCCCCTTGCGAGGTTATTTTTCTGTAGTAGTCATAAGTATTTCTATAAACCGGTATTGAAAATAATTGAATTTCCGCCCCCTTGCGGGGATTTTTTTTATTATTGGCATTGGAGCTGCAGGCAATAGTGCAGTGTTGCCGCCCCCTTGCGGGGAATTTTTTGCAGTGCCACGTGGGAATAGCGGTTTTGGTTGATAAAACAAGATTTCCGCCCCCTTACGGGGATTTTTTTGTTACGTCTGGCTGACAAAGTAGTAAACGAAATGGATAAAAATTTTTCGTCCCCTTGCGGGGCAAATTTTTCCACAATGTAAATAGCTTGTGAAGATGTCAAAGAAGAACCACTTCCGACCCCTTGCGGGGAAAATAATTTTAAACAATCGAAACCATAAAGGTGGATTAAATCGGATAGCTCATAATTTTACGTTGCCGACCCCTTGCGGGAAACTTTGTTTAATTATACCCCCCTTATATATTTTATGTCAAATTTTAAATTAAAAAATAAATTTAAGCCTTTGTTGGATAATTTAAATATGAAAGCCATAAAAAATAAAAAAGCCCGCGTCAATTACGGCGCAGGGATTTTTTTTTGATTGGCGGCTTATTGACTAAGCCAACATTAGTAAAAAATTTTCAGCTACAGAAATAAAAGGCTCCGAAAGTGAAACGATAGTTGAGGCAATGCTAAAACCCGCGTCAACATCTTCCTTTGCAATGAAGGGCACGCTTGCAACAACTTTACCATTATATTTCAATTTCGCTTTTCCAACAATATCACCGGCTTTAACGTCAGCATCAATAACTTTCGGTAAATCGTATTCAACGGTTAAATTTTGTTTGTATTCGTCTTTTAAAAGCGGATAATTTAAATCTTCCTCTAAGCCGACAGAAATTGAACCTTTAGTACCGTTACGCACAAAAACTTTTTTTTCAACTTGTTCTTTGTCAATGCCGTAAAGCGAAGTTACGCGCTCAAATCCATAATCAAGCAAAGTTGAGGCGTCACTAAAACGAGTATCAGTATCCGGCGCGTGCATAATTATTGCGATTAATTCAATATCGCCGCGTTTTGCTGACGCCGCCAAACAACCGCCCGCCGCGCGTGTCCAGCCGGTTTTTAAGCCCGTCATTCCTTTGTAAGTTGCCAAAAGTTTATTTGTATTTTCAACTCTTTTTGTAACGTTTGAAGGCGCAATCCAATGGATAGTTTCACGTTGCGTTGAAACAATATCCCTAAAATCCCAATTTTCTAAGCAGTACATAGAAATTTTCGCCATATCCCGCGCCGTCGAATAGTGATTTTCATCCGGCAAGCCGTTAGGATTTTTGAAATTTGTATGAGTACAGCCTATTTCCTGCGCCTTTTCATTCATCAGCTTAGAAAAATTTTCAACGTCACCTGCAACCGCCTCCGCAATAGCAACCGCACCGCCGTTATCTGAAACTAACATCATTCCGCGCAAAAGTTCACTTGCCGATATTAAATCATTTTCCTGCAATTCTAAATCTGAATCTTCAGTATAAGCGGCTTTTTGAGAAATTTTTATTTTCTCGTCCGGAAAAAGATTTTCTAACCCCAAAATGCACGTCATCATTTTTGTCATACTTGCCGGCGGGCGTACTACATCTGCATTTTTTTCATAAATTACGCGCCCTGTTGTTGCCTCAATCAAAATTGCAGAATCTGCCGTCAAATTTAAATTTTTTTCTGCCGCGTGCAACGGCGAACTAAAAATAAATAATAAAAATATAATTGCTGTAAAAATCCTGCACATTTCCGATCACTCCTTTATATGAATTTTAACTGAAAATTCTTTGAACGTCAACCTTGCAAGCCGCGTTGAATTGAATTATAATAAAAAAAATTTTTCAAAGGAATGATTTTTTTGGACGATAAACAACAAGCTGAAGATAAAAATTCCAAAGCCGAAAAGATTAATAAAAGAGCCATAAAATTAAAACACGGACAAAAAATCAGAAATTATATATTGCAATGGTTACAGCTTTTTATTGGGGCGGTAATAGCGTCAATAGGGCTTGAACTTTTTTTGATACCGAATCAAGTTATTGACGGCGGCGTGGTAGGCTTGTCAATTATGGGACATTTTATGGTTGCAAATGTACCTTTCGGCGTTTTTCTGGTAGTGCTGAACATTCCATTTTTGTACATTGGCTACAAACATATTGGAAAAAATTTTGCAATTTCAACGGTTATAGCGGTAATAATGTTAAGTTTTTGCTCGGAAGTGGCGGCGGAGTTTCCAAAAGTTACTAACGACCCTTTTTTGGCGGCGATTTTTGGTGGAATAATTGACGGTATAGGCGTTGGAATAATAATGCGCGCCGGCGGTTCTTTGGACGGTACAGAAATTGTTGCAATTATTGCGGATAAACATTCGCCCTTTTCAGTTGGTGAAGTTGTAATGTTTATCAATCTTTTTATTTTGAGCGGCGCGGGTTTACTTTTCGGCTGGGATAAAGCAATGTATTCACTGGTTGCATATTTTGTAATTGCAAAAATGATTGACGTTGTAACAAAAGGCTTGGACGAAACTTACGCGGTTATGATAGTTACAAAAGATCCAATAGAAGTTACAGACGAATTAAATACACAACTTGGACGCGGCGTAACGATTTTGCACGGGCAAGGCGGCTATACTAAATTACCGAAAGAAATTTTATATTGCGTCGTAAACCGGCTGGAGGTTACGAAGGTTAAAGAAATTGTTTTGTCGATGGACGAAAACGCCTTTGTTACTATTAATTCAGTTCATGATATTGTTGGCGGGCGTTTCAAAACTAAGTCACATTAAAAAAGGACGGGGATTTTTCCTCGCCCTTTTATTTTTAGCAATGCTTTAATAAATTGAAAAAATTTAAAGCCATTATTCATTTTTAATTTTTACACAAATTAACAGTATTTTCATCTAAATTGCCGGAAAAATATTTTTCAATTACTTTTGTAAAAATTTCGCAATTCGGCTCTGCCAAATGAAATAAAGTCATTGAAGAGAGCAATTTTGCCTTGTCAATCGAACTGCCCATAATATATTCAATGTCATTATTTTTAAGTTCCAACAATGCCCCGCTAATTTCCAAAAGACGTTCGCGCAGAGTTTCATTTGCCAAATATTCTTTCGCCTCGTCCAAATTTTCTATTCCGTAATAAGTAGCATTTCTGCTGCGTCCCAACGCTTTTAACTGCGGAAAAATATACCATATCCAATGCGTATATTTGTGTCCATTTTTTATTTCGGCAAGTGCGCTTTCATATGAATTTTCTTGCGCGTTAAGAAATCTTGATAAATCGTACACAATAAATCTCTCCTTATCTAAAAAAATTTCCACTTATTATATCGACTATTTTTTACCTGATTATTATTTTAACGAAATAGTAAATGTTAAAAAATATAACGAACTCCTAACATTTATCCAAAAAATATTATATATCATCAGCAGTATCAATAGATTTTTAATAGTTTTGTGGTCTACCTATAGTCCATACAGAAAATCACCCCGCAGGGCTTTTTATTTTTAGGTTATATTTCAATTTCCAGATTCAAGGCGGTGTATCAAGTCATTAACGGTTTATCTTTCCGTTGCCCATAACAGCCGCAAAATCAGCGGGCGTCATTCCATTTCCTAAATCCATTTCACATTCTCCTTATCAACCAAAAATGACTTCAAATTTATCACGAACAATTTCAAATTCGCCGTTAAATTCATTGACAACAACGGCAACAATGCGTTCTTCTTGCCTGATTGTTTGAAGTGTTTCCTTAACAATGAAACAGTGATTAGTGCCGCGTACAAGCTGTTTGCCGCAATAAGCAATTAATTCATATTTTGCGCCGGTTGAACCTTCAACAGTTCCCCACGCACTAGCCGCGCGTTGTGTAAGATTTTTCATATTTTCAATTTTTTCAAATTCATAACCGCCAAGTTTAGCCATTTTAAAAACTTCCTTTCTTTTTAAAGGTATTTTGCCAAAACCTTTATCTGTTAAAGATATTATCAAAGACGCTGTCCGGTTAATTTGTTTGCAATATCTCTGTATTGATTAAACTGTGCTTGCGTCATTTGTCCACTATTCAATAAATTGTGTACCATTTGTTGAGGATTGACATTACCGAAATTGCGCTGAAAATTCTGAGCGAAAGAATTAAATTGTTGCAGGAACATTTGAGGGTTGAACGGCATTTGTTGAAACGGCGGGAACATTATTAATCGCTCCTTTGATATATTCGCTTAACTGTTTGAACTGATTATCAATAGATTGTTTTAAATCGTTAAATTCATTCCGAGAAATAAAATTAGCAGTATCGCCGCCTTGTTGCTGAATTTCTTCAGTGAAATTGAACGCGGCAAAACGAGAAGGCATACCGTTTAAATCAGTAGACTTAAGCCAAAATTTTTTAGCGTCGAAGTCAATCTGCGACCTTTCTCTTTTTGACGGACAAAAAATAAATGCTAAAATTTGGCGCAAGTACAGATTCTCTTTGCACTTTAATCCTGTTGATAAAAATTCCAACAACAATTTAGATTTATTCTGTAAGTACTTTATGATAATGCTGTTGCTGAAAATTTCTTCAGTTGTTTGAAATGCTTATTTGCCTATATTGAAGGTTATTACAACTGCATTCAGATTTTTTCTGTTCGTTTTTTTGAGAAGGTCTAACTATTTGGAATGCACAATACTACAGACAAGATTTTTTCAAAGGCTATATGTGGCAATTCACAGACAATTTGATTATCGGCGGTAAATCTTTTGACGGAAATATTTTGTATGATTGAATCAAGAAAATCTGCGCGACGGTTTTTAAAATCAGCTACACGCGCCGAAATTGATAATTTTGTTCACGACGCTAATTTAACTCCTATGCAAGCTAAAATTTTACGTCTTCATTTTTCGCAAGAATTTTCTATTTGCAAAATTGCGTTGAAATTAAATTGTTGTGAATCTTGCGTCAGAAAAAGACTTGCTGAAATTTATGATAAAGTAGCTAAATTGTAGCGTTTTTATTTTTCGTTTTATGCTTATATTTAGCTATAAGTTACGTTTATTTTAATCCTAATCCTGCAGGAAAGAAAGTCGGCGATTGTGTCATTACCTGAGTCCTTCTCTAAAAAATGAACAGAAAAAAGGAACGCATAAACAACTGAAGAAATTTTCAGCAACAGCATTGTCATAGGGGTTAGCACTGCGTGACATACTCTGAATAATTTTATTTTTAGAAAGCAACTCCTTGAAAATTTGAGAATTATATTGACAGTCTATGGAAAATCAAATTAGCTTTATGTTTTTGACGCTTAAGATCCAAAAACAGGGCGTCGCAAACAAGTTTAGAATCAGGAGGCGCAGAAAAAGCGTAACCAACAATTTTTTAGTACACAAGTCTTTAACAATGGCGAGCCCAGATTTTATTTGGAGCAATAAATCTTAGTTCTAATAGAATGAATGTTAAATTTAGTCATTATAAGCCCATTGCTGGATATGTGATATTAGCTTTTCCCTGTTTCCTATGTTTTTTTCATAGTAATTACAACTTTGAGAATTCAGCATAAAGTACTTACAGAATAAATCTAAATTGTTGTTGGAATTTTTATCAACAGGATTAAAGTGCAAAGAGAATCTGTACTTGCGCCAAATTTTAGCATTTATTTTTTGTCCGTCAAAAAGAGAAAGGTCGCATCAGACCTTTATTTCGGAGCTGTACAAGCCACAAAATGAAAAACTCGAAATAAAAGACAGTACAGGAAATTTGATGGAAAAGTATCAGCAGTTACAAAGTCTTTTAAAAAAATCCGTTGCTAAAAAATCACTTGCCGCACGATGGACGCCACACTTGCGCTACTTTAATGGACAACGCTGAAATACCGCTTAAAATTCAACAACTGATTTTAGGGCATTCTTCACAGAATATAACAAGCCGCGTTTATACACACAAAACTATTCAGCAACTGATTGACTCTATAGACAAAATATGCTATATGTAGTCTACCGCTAAAAATTCTGCTGATTCTACAGCAATTTTTTCAAATAAATCTGCAGAAAAAGACATATTAAAAATCTTTATTTTGAGGTGTGGCTTATGTAAAATAATTTTTTTACAGTTTAAAAGAGAGTGAAAATTTTTCTATTGTAATTTAGCAATTAAAATTATTTTTTAGAATCACAACATAATGAGTTTATGATAGAAGGAAATTTTTGCCGTTAAGGCAATTTTTTATTTTTGGGGAGGAATTTTAAGTGCGTAAAAAATTTTTAAAAGCAGTTGCATTTGGAGTAAGTTTTATATTTGTAAATAATTTTTGCGCGGCTGAAACAGTTCAAGAATTAAACGCACAAGCAGAAAATTATTACGCAACGGAAAAACTTTACAATGAAAATATCATGAGTGGAGCGTGGATGAACAACGCGGCAGAATACCGCGCACTTTGTTATCAAGCTTACAATGCCGTTAAATTTCAAGTCGATAATGCCGTAAAAAATCACAAGCGCAAAGATAAACCGTTGGCAATAATTTTGGACGTTGACGAAACAATTTTGTTAAATTTGCCGGAAAAAATAGCGGGTGTCGGCACGGGCGCGCCTTACAAAAGACAAAGTTGGGTAGACTGGTGCAACGCGGCTATTGCGTCAGCTATGCCCGGCGCGATTGATTGTATGCAGTACGTTGATTCAAAGGGCGTTGAAATTTTTTATGTCAGCAACCGTCATTTAGATACAGAATTGGACGGCACGATTAAAAATTTTGAAAAACTCGGTTTCCCTCAAGCTGATAAAAAACATATGCTTTTAAAAACTAACACCAGTTACAAACAGCCGCGCTTTGACGAAGTGGCAAAAAATTATGAAGTAATTTTATATATGGGCGATAACGTCGGCGATTTCCCGTTTGAAACTTTCGACAAACTTACCGAAGAAAGAAATTCTATTGTTGATAAAAATCAAAATAATTTCGGTACCAAATTTATAGTTTTTCCAAATCCTGTTTACGGCGCGTGGGAAGAGGCACTTGCTCCAAACTATAAAAATCTTTCGGCGGCTGAAAAAGAATCTGCGCGACAGAACGCTTTAACAAGTTGGAGTAGTGATAAAATGAAAATTGAAAACCTTTTGGCAAATTCGGCAACCGCGCAAAAAACAAATCAGATAATTTTGGTTGTAGACCATACACTTAGCCTTTGGAATAAAATTGACGGCGAATGGCGCGAAGACTTTGAAACTTATTGCGGGTACGGGCGCAATGGTTTAAATTGGGACAGACACGAAGGCGACGGCACAACGCCTGTTGGAGCTTTTCCAATTTTGTATTCTTTTGGACTCGGCGATAATCCCGGTACTGAAATGACGTACAAAAAAATAACGCCGAACTCTTACCTTAGCGGCGAAAGTTCGACTTACAATACGTGGATTGAATCGCCTTACAGAATTGCGGGCGAACATTTGGCGGATTATTATCAATATACTTACGCAATGAATATCGGCTTTAATATTAATCCGACGGTTTTTGGAAAGGGCGCGGCAATTTTCTTGCACTGTAAAAGCTTAGACAGGTGGACAACTTCCGGTTGCGTCAGCGTTCCAGAAAATATTATGCTTGACTTGTTGAGAAAATCGCACGACGGCGAATACATTATCATTGTACCAACTGTTGACGATATTGCACTTTTCTAGAGAAGGTTTACAAAGAAAGAAGTTGGCGCGCAACAGACGCCCGCCGCACTTCGTTTTTGAAACGCAGGCGGGCGAAAAGTTTTTTCTTTGCTAGGCGTTTCTTTTTTCTAAAAAAAGAAAAGCCGAATTGTTAAATCTTAAAACTTTGTAAACACGTTCTAGGGAATAGTAAAATTTCCCTACTGCCTTTTGCCTACTGCCTCTTGCCTACTGCCTCTTGCCTAAAATAACTTTAACAATTCTTTTGGCGGCTAATCCATCCCCGTAGGGATTTTGGGCAGTTGCCATTTTTTTATATTCGGCTGAATCAGTCAAAAGTAATTTAGCCGCGCCGTAAACTTTTTCTTGAGCCGTACCAATTAATTTTACTGTTCCCGCCAAAACTGCCTCCGGTCTTTCGGTGGTGTCGCGCAGGACTAAAACCGGTTTTCCCAATGAAGGAGCCTCTTCTTGTATTCCGCCGGAATCTGTCAAAATTAAAGTTGCACGATTCATTAAATTTGCAAACGGTTGATAATCCAGCGGCTCAATTAAATTAACCTGCGCGAGGTTGCCTAATTCTGAATTGACAACTTCACGAACTTTTGGATTTTTGTGAACCGGAAAAATAATTTCAACGTCCGGAAATTCTTCGACGATTTTTTTTAAAGCCTTGTAAACTTGACGCAACGGCTCACCCAAATTTTCTCGGCGGTGTGTTGTAACTAAAATAATTCGCTTGTTTGTAGAATTAATTTTTTCAAGTTCGCCGGTAAATTTAAAATCTTTTTCTACAGTTTGATAGAGTGCGTCAATAACTGTATTTCCCGTGACAAAAATTTTTTCAGCGTCGACGCCTTCTGCAAGCAAATTATTTTTGGCGGTAATTGTCGGCGCAAAATTTAAATCTGTAAGCGCGGAAGTTAATTTGCGATTCATTTCTTCAGGGAAGGGCGAATATTTATTTTTTGTGCGCAAGCCCGCCTCAACGTGTCCAACTGTAATTTGATGATAAAACGCCGCTAACGCGCCTGTAAAAGTTGTGGTAGTGTCGCCATGAACTAAAACTATATTTGGCTTGACTTGTTCCAAAATCGAATTTAAGCCCAATAACGCGCGGCTGGTAATGTCAAAAAGCGTTTGTCCGGCTGACATTATATTTAAATCAAAATCCGGCTGAATTTTAAACAATTTTAAAACTTGGTCAAGCATTTCTCTATGTTGCGCCGTAACTGTTACGATTGTTTCAATTTCCGGAAATTTTTTTAATTCCAAAATAACCGGAGCCATTTTTATTGCCTCAGGGCGCGTACCAAAAATTGTCATTATTTTTAATTTTTTCATAAAATCACCTTTTAGCTAGAGTATGTTTACAAAGAAAGAAATTGGCGCGCAAAAGACACCCGCTCACTCCGTTTTTGAAACGCAGGCGGACAAGAAGTTTTTTTCTTTGACAGGAGCTGTTGAAAAAATCCGCAAAAAATCAATTTTAACGGGGTTTTTCTTTTGTTTTAATTAAAAGTACCAATGAGCTTAGAAAGGGCAATTATCGTGGCTCTCAAGCGCAATTTTGAGCTTGTTTTTATATCTGCATTAAATTTTATTTACGTCAAAAATTATTTTTTCAACACGCTACAGGCGTTTTAAAATGCCGACTTGTTAAAATAGAAAAATTTGTAAACAATTCCCAGGTTTTATCTTTTCGCCAAATTTAAGACGCCTAATTTTTTTGCGCCGTAGAAAATCGAAATTACAACTGCAATCAAAATTAGAATCGCAATTTTCCCGTTAACTTCAGTTAAAGCAATGGCACTCAAGCCGAGCATTGCGCTAATCACGTACATTAAAAAAACCGCTTGTCGTTGCGTAAATCCCAGCCTTAAAAGTCTGTGGTGTAAATGCCCTTTATCCGGTTTAAAAATTGGTTGCCCGCCAAGATAACGCCGAATTATCGCAAAAGTTGTATCGAGAATTGGAATACCTAACGCTAGAATTGGAACAACTAAGGCGATTGTTGCCGCGCTTTTCATTGCACCGATTATCGATATTCCCGCCAACATATAACCTAAAAATAAACTGCCGCTATCGCCCATAAATATTCGCGCAGGATTAGTATTGTAAAATAAAAATCCAAACGCCGCGCCGGCTATTGCTGCAGTTAAAATCGTTATGACGAAAAAATTTTGTTCCAACGCCACAAGAAAAATTGTTGACGCGGCAAGCCCACAAACTCCCGCCGCTAATCCGTCCAGCCCGTCAATCAAATTTACCGTGTTGGTTAAGCCTACAAGCCAAAAAATTGTTGCAGGTATTGCCAGCCATTCCAAATAAATATAATCGCCAAAAGGATCCGTTACAAAATCAACGCGCACATTATAGCCAATAACCAAAACTGCCGCTGCCAAAATCTGCCCCAATAATTTTATTTTTGCCGGTAAATTTTTATAATCGTCAATAATTCCTACCAAAAACATTAAAGTTCCGGAAATTAGCAAGCCGCGTACTTCGTGTAAATTTTGTCTGCCCAAATTAACCATTATTCCGATTATTATCATTGATAAAATAAACGCCAAAAAAATTCCAATTCCTCCAATTCGTGGAATTGGTTTTTTATGAACTTTGCGTTCATCCGGTTTATCTACCGCGCCGGTTTTTTCTGCCAAAAAAATTACGCCGGGCGTTATTATTAAAACCACGCCGATTGATACAAAAAATGCTAAACTCCACTCCGGCATATTTATTACGCCCCTTTTTATGTCAACTAACTATGATTTTTGATTTTATATCAGTAAAAAAAAGTTGTCAACGGCGCGCAGATTTTCATTCTTTATTTGACAAACAAAAATTTTCCGGAATTTTAGAGTTAGTTTTAAATAAAAAAAGCCCTGTTTAGGGCGGAAAAATTTTTTAATCTGCAGAAATTCTAAGTTGATGAACTGCGCTGTTGTCAACGTCAATATCTGATTCAGTGCGCAGGAAAGTTTCAAAAACTTCATTTGTTTTGGTGTTGACTGCCTCAACGTGAACGCCGCTTGCGTCAACTTTGAAAGTAACTTTGATTGGAGTATTGCGGGCAGTTTCCGGCGGCAAATTTACAACCAATTCGCCCAAAAGTTTTACATTATTTGCGGGGTCTGTAGCTTGCGGGTTGCCGTCTTCATCGACGCACGGAATTAAAGTATCTTCAGTTGACATATTTTCAAAGGCGCGCAGTCTTACACGTTCCTGATTATCTTCGAGCGGGTAGTAAGTTTTACTGAAAACGGCGGGCATTTTTTCGCCAATCTTAATAAAATTTTCCAAAACGTATTTATGCTTACTGCCTTTAGTATCCATAACACCTGGACCGAATGAACGCGGCGTTTGATCTTCGACAGCAAATTTGGCGGTAAGTTGTTCGGCGTGTTGAATATTAGTATCTGAAGAAGTGCCGCCTTCAGCTGAAGTTTCGCCGTCAGAAATTGTGCCTTCCTCAACAACCAGCATACTTGCATAAATTGCCGCACCTTTTGCCACAGCTTGATCTGGGTCGTGTTGTTGGACTTTACCGGGAAATTTTGCCTCTACAGCATTTTTAATCATCGGCATATAAGTGGAGCCGCCTACAAGTAAAACTGTATCGACTTCGACGCCCGGGACTTTTTGCAAAGTTGATTCAACAAAATTCATAGTCTGCGCGACTTTATCGGCAGTCATAGATTCAAAATCTGAACGCTTAATTGTAATTTCAGTGCGGGAGCCGTTTACGTCGATTCTAACTTTTGCGGATTGTTTTTTACTAAGTTTGCGTTTAGCCTCTTCAACTTTACTGCGAATATCTTGGCGCGTTTCAGCCTCAATTTCTTGTGGCGTCAAGCCGTTTTCTTCGCAGCAAGCATTGAGAATATATTCAAATAATTTATCGTCCCAATCCTTGCCGCCTAATTTATCGTCGCCGCCGGTTGCAAGCACGTTAATTTTTTGTACGTCTTTTCCCTGCTCATTGCGTGTCATTGACATTTTAACAAGTGTAACGTCGAAAGTGCCGCCGCCTAAATCGTAAACCAAAATTGTACGATCTTCTTGAAATTGGCGGGCGCAATAACTTAAAGCCGCCGCCGTCGGTTCATTAATCAAGCTTAAAACGTGAAGTCCTGCAAGTTCGCCGGCTTGTTTTGTGGCGGAGCGTTCCTCAAGTCCGAAATACGCAGGAACAGTTATAACAACATCTTCAATAGTATTGCCTTGCGCCTCGACAAGATTTTTTAAACGTGTCAAAATCAACGCGCTAATTTCAACCGGTGTATAAGTTTTGCCGTCAAATTCGTAAGTGCGCGTGTCACGTTTGCCAATTTCACGTTTGACAAATTGTACGACGCGGTCGCCGTCAGTTTCAATATTTTCTTTCGCCGCTTGTCCTACGACGACGTTATTTTCATTTTCAAAAAAGACTACAGACGCAACCATATTTGAATCATCTTCGTTATTGCGGATAACTTCAGGGTTGCCGTTTGAATCAAGGCGTGCTATGCAAGAATAAGTGGTGCCTAAATCTATTCCGTAAGTACTCATTTAAAAAATTCTCCTCCAAATTTTTTACTGTTCAAATTTTGTAAATAATTTTTTTCTGGTATGATTATTTTTTGTATTAAAAATTACAGAAAATCTTAGCAAGTTGCTTTTAGTAAAAGTTATAACGCCCAACGCCGTCTTAGTTTTTGCCTGTAAATTTTAAGTCACTGCAACAGAAATTAAACGCGGCTCCAGCTCTAAGTCTGGGAAGATTTAAACGCGAAAAACCTGACGGCGAGGGATTCTTTCTTTGCTAGGCGTTTCTTTCTTCTAAAGAAAGAAATGCCGACTTGTTAAAAAAGAAAATTTGTAAACAACTCTTAAAACCATATTTTAAAAAAGAAATTTTTATTCCCTATTGATACAATCAATTTTAAATTTGTCAACCATCTTTCAAAAATCCCAAAAATCTTCAATTTTAAGGGCTGTTAAAAATTTCTAGGTACTTTGATATAAAGAATGTTTACAAGCCCTGCCACGTTGAAATTTCAGCCCATTTTGACGATATTTACAGTTTCAGTCGTTGACGCTTAATTCAGTTTCAGATTTATTTTCAAAAGTAGGGTCGAAAACAAAAACATCGACAAATTCACGGTAAAGCGGACGCCCATTGCGAACGACGCCTGCGCGACGACTTTTGGCAATAGTATTATGACTTTCCTTGTTGTTGGTGGAAATGGTATTGATAATTTTGGTAAGGAGCGGGCGGCGCGGCTCGCCAATTTTGGAATTAAAAATTTCTGCGCCGTAGTCTGCCAAAATATCTTCCATTTCCTCAAACATAAGTTGCAAAGTGCGCCGCGTATTTGGGGAAATATTTTCGTCATTTAAAACCGTGCGATATTCCACGCAAATTGCCGCCAAAGATTTTAAAATTGGCGTGAATTGTTCGCCGCGCTGTTGCTTTTTCATTTCTTCAATTTCGTTGTACATTCCCTGCCGAACTTGATTTTGAAAGTTGACATTTTCGCGCAGGACTTGATTTAAAAGCCTTGAATTTCTTTCTTGTTTGTCAAAAATTTCATTAATCAGTTCAACCAATTTATTTAAATCGACTTGCGCCGCGT
>CALGGV010000349.1 GCA_937915725.1 uncultured Selenomonadales bacterium | reverse complement strand
GACGTTGTTGTAAATTTGGCGTTGCCGTACCACGATTTAAAAATTATGGAAGCTTGCCTCAAAACTAAAACAAATTACCTCGACACGGCAAATTATGAACCGGAAGAAACGGCTTACTTTGAATATAAACACCAATGGGCGTTGGACGAAGATTTTAAACGCGCAGGAATTACCGCGCTTTTAGGTTGCGGATTTGACCCGGGCGTTACGGGAATTTTTACGGCGTACGCGCTTAAACATTATTTTGACAAAATCGAAACGATTGATATTTTGGACTGCAACGGCGGCGATCACGGCTACCCTTTCGCCACAAATTTTAATCCCGAAATAAATATTCGTGAAGTTACGGCTAAGGGCGAATACTACGAAGGCGGCAACTGGATTGAAACCGCGCCGCTTGAAATTAAACGCTCCTACAACTTTGACGAAGTCGGCGTTAAAGATATGTACCTTCTTTACCATGAAGAAATTGAATCGCTTGCAAAAAATATTCCCGACGTCAAGCGAATAAGATTTTTTATGACTTTCGGACAAAGTTATTTGACGCACTTAAAATGCCTTGAAAATGTTGGAATGACTTCGATTGAACCTATTGACTATAACGGGCAAAAAATAGTTCCCTTGCAATTTTTGAAGGCGGTACTTCCCGACCCTGCAACTCTCGGACCTCGTACAGTCGGCAAAACAAATATTGGTTGCATTTTTACCGGCGTTAAGGACGGCAAGCCGAAAAATTATTACGTCTACAATATTTGCGATCATCAAGCGTGTTACAGGGAAGTTGGCTCGCAGGCAATTTCTTATACAACGGGCGTACCGGCAATGATAGGTGCGGCAATGTTAATCAGCGGGCAATGGAATTTAAAGGGCGTGCGCAATGTTGAAGAATTTGACCCCGACCCGTTTATGGCGGCGTTAAATAAATTTGGGTTGCCGTGGAAAGAAAATTTTAATCCGGAGCTTGTTGACTGATGAAAAGAGTTGAAACGCCCGCTTACATTATCGACGAAAGATTTTTGATGCGGAATTTGGAAATTTTGGCAGAAATTCAAAATTCTACCGGCGCAAAAATTCTCCTCGC
>CALGGV010000348.1 GCA_937915725.1 uncultured Selenomonadales bacterium | reverse complement strand
TTTATCACGGGCACAATTTTAAGTGTGGACGGCGGGCTTACTGCTTAAAAATTTGCCCTGCAAGAATTTTTTTTCTCTTGTTGAAAATTTTTTTTAAAAATATGCAAAATCGGCAAGTTTTATAACGGGCGCAATTTTAAGTGTGACGGCGGGCTTACTGTTTAAAAATTTGCCCCGCAAGATTTTTTCTCTTGTTGAAAATTTTTTTTAAAAATATGCAAAATCGGCAAGCTTTATAACGGGCGCAATTTTAAGCGTGGACGGCGGGCTTACTGCTTAAAAATTTGCCCCGCAAGAATTTTTTTCTCTTTGGGCGGAAATTGTTTATCAAAATTATTAAATTCGTCGGGATTTTTTTCGGCGACAAAATAACCTGCAGGCGTTTTATATTCGCCGCTGATCCCGTCCAAATATCCTTGAATCAATTCCTTGCAAAGGAAAAATGAAGAATCCGCGCCTTCCGGCAAGCCGTAATAGCGAATATTAAATTCACGTGCGTATTTAACGCCGCTCTTGCCGTAAAAATTAATATTGCCTTCAAAACAAACAGCCCCGCAACCAAATTCAGCTGCCTTTTCAAACGAATAATCCAACAAAATTTTTCCGTAACCGCGCCGCTGAAATTTCGGCGCAATGCAAATTGGTCCCATCGTCATAATTGGTAAATTTTTTCCGGCGGCAGTTTTTATTTCGGCACGCACAAAAATATTTTGCCCGATAATTTCGCCGTCCTTTTCCATTACGAAATCAAGCTCCGGTACAAAATTTGAATCTTTTCTAAGACAATGTAAAACGTAATGCTCCAAACAACCGGGACGGTAAACATTCCAAAAAGATTCTCGGACAAGATTTTCAACAACTTTATAATCGTTTTCAGTTTCTCTGCGAATAATAATTTTTATCACCTGTTCCTAATTTTTAAAAATTCTGGGTACACGTTCAGAAACAAGGCAAGTTACCTCGTAGTTGATAGTTTTCAAATGGCGGGCAGCGTCATCGGCAGAAATTTTTTCACTGCCAAATAAAATAACTTCGTCGCCAATTTTGACATTTGGAATTTCTGAAACGTCAACCATAAATTGATCCATACAAACTCGCCCCGCAACAGGCGCAAAATTGCCCCTAATTTCGACGTGAAAGCCCTTGTAAGCCCTAATATACCCATCAGCATACCCAAGCGGCAAAGTGGCGATTTTAGCCGTTTTTTTGGCGATAAATTCACGCCCGTAACCAATAGAAGTACCGGCGGAAATTTCTTTGACGTAGGCAACCTTCGCAACAAGTTTCATTGCCGGCTGAAGTTCGATTGTATGTTTAACTTCGTTTGAAGGGTACAAGCCGTAAGTAATAATTCCGGAGCGAACCATATCAAGATGCGCGGCGGGAATTTCCAAAATTGCGGCTGATTCTGCAATGTGGCGAATTTTAATTTTAATTCCGCGCGCAGAAATTTTTTCGCAAGTATTTTTAAAAATTTCCAACTGCTGAAATGTAAAAGTTTTGTCGATTGAATCGGCGTCCGCAAAATGACTGAAAATCCCTTCAATTTCAATGTTTGGAAGTTTAGAAATTTTTTCTGCAAGTGCAACCGCGTCATTTGGAAAAATTCCTATTCTGCCCATGCCCGTTTCAATTTTTAAATGAATTTTCGCCTGCGTGTCGAATTTAACAGCGGCGGCGGAAATTTTTTCTGCAAGTTCAAAATCTGAAACGGCGGCAGTAATTTTATTTTCAACGACAATTTCAGCGGCGTCATAAGGAATTAACCCCAAAATTAAAATTGGCAAAGTAAAACCTGCGCGACGAAGTTGCAATCCTTCCTCAACGGTTGCAACCGCCAAAAAATCCGCGCCAATTTCTTCAGCAATTTTTGAAACTTCAAGTGCGCCGTGCCCGTAAGCATTAGCCTTGACGACGGCGCAAAGTTTTGCAGTTGGTTGAATGTGGCGGCGAATTTCTGTAAGATTGTGGCGAATTGCAGCTAAATTAATTTCTGCCCAAGTATCTCTGTACATAAAAAAATTTTCTCCTTTGGAAGTGATAATTTGAATTTTAAAGATTTTATGAAAACGCTTGATATAAAAATTAAGCACGTGTACCTTTTAAGCGGCGAAGAAACTTTTTACATTGACAAGGCGCGGGAAAAAATTTTGGAAAAGTTGCAAATTGAAAAATCTGAAGTTACAACGCTTGACTGTAATGAAAAAATTCCACTGCCGGAAATTATCAGCACGATTGACAGTGCGCCTTTTTTCAATCCAAAAAATGTTGTCTTAGTCAAAAACGCGCCTTTCTTCAGCGGCGAAAATAAATCTGAACGCCTTGAAAAAACCCTTGAAAATATGCTCGATACAAATTACGTAATTTTCACGGCAAAAACTGCAGATAAACGCCGCAAACTTTACAAAATCGTTGATAAAGTCGGCGAAATTTTGGAGGCTGCGCCACTTAAGCCGTGGGAAATTGATAAATGGCTCGACGAAAAATTAAAGTCAATCAAAAAAAATATGACTTTAGACGCAAGAAAATTTTTCTCTGAAAGAATTGGAATTTTGCAGGAAATTTCGATTAGATATTTGGAGAACGAAATTGACAAAATCGCCCTAAATGTTTCCGGGCGTGAAATAACTTTGACAGATTTACAAAGAAATTTGCTTGAGATGCCGGAAGTTTCAACTTTTGCGATTGTTGACGCCATTAACGCAAAAAAAATAAAATCCGCCGTCGAAATTTTGCGGACTCAAATGCGTAACCAAAATAATTTTGTCGTTATTATAACGGTTTTAAGTCGCCACGTAAGGCAACTTTTATTGGCGAAATTTTATCTAAAAAATAATATTAAAGGCAAAGATTTAGCGCAAAAATTGGAAATGCACCCGTTCATTGCACAAAAATTTGAAAAAGTCGTTCCAACTTATCCTGCGAAACTTTTGGAAGAAATTTTTATTGAACTTGCCGACGCTGATTTTAATTTTAAAATTGGTCGCGCAGGCGTAGAAACTTTAGAAAGAATCGTTATTAAACTTTGCCGCCGCTAAATTTGATCTTCCGGTAATTTTACTTCGCAACCTAAACAATCGCCGTACATCCAATCTTCAATATAGGGCTCCTCTGTAGTAGAATGAACTTTGACTTTATGCCAGTAGCCGTTTTGAAAAAGTAAAATTTCCTGTCCAATTTTCAACTTTGTAAAAATTAATTCTTGATGCAAAAAATGTTGAACTGCGATAGAATCTTCATGCCAAACTAAAGTTCCTTCATACATTTTGCCGCCTCCTAACTTGCACCTAAAATTTTTTCAATGGTTGGGCGAAAAGTCGTATACAAAATTTGCCACACCGGAATTAACGATACACCAAAAAATAAAACTATGTTGAAAAGCAAACTTGCCAGAGACCGCGCCATAATTGAATACATTGCAATAATCGTACACAAAATCCAAATTGCAAGTTGCCAATTTTCAACTACAAGCAAAAGTTCCATTGCCGCGTAAGTTAAACCGCCGGCAAAAATTAAAATCAGCATTGAAAATGCGATAATCCATTTTGTCCTTGTTTGCATATGAAAAACGCCGTGACCGTTTTCGTCCTTGACTTCGTCCAGCGATTTTACGTCAAAACGTGCATCTTCAGATTTGGTATTTGTTGAATCTTTTTCCAGTGAAATTTTTTCTTTTTCGTCCGCCATTTTAACCAGCTCCCTTTCAAATAATTTTACTACCAAAAAGGCGTTTTTGTCTATGTTAAAAAAATTTTTTCCGGCAGTTGTAGCGAATTTATCAGCGGTTTTTTCAGAAATTTTGTTAATGGCGTCCGCCGCGTGGCTAATTGCCTCTGCCGCCCTGCAACCGCCTTTAAGTTCACTTTCAATAGGGATAACTTTAGTAAGGACGGCAGGAATTTCTCGCGCAGTCTTAAGGTACTTTGACAGATTTTTCACGCACAAAATTATTTTTAAATACCTTGACAATCTGCGCGAAAAACTTTTCAAAAGTGCGGCGTCTAATTTTTCAAAAAATTTTTCAAGCGGAGAAATTTTGCACGAATTAATTATTACGGCGGATTTACTGAAAGATTTTTTGCCGCGCGTAGTTTTGCCGCTGTCAACTGCCGCGCTTGTTACAATTTTGCTTACGTACTTTTTAATTGCGCCGCTCGGAATTTTCGCAGGGATTTTACCGGCGATTTTTTTCACTGTAATAATTTTGTCGATAATTTTCAAAGTTGAAACTGCGGACGATTCAGAATATCGCGCAAAACTTTTAGATTTTAACGACGTCCGCGACGAACTTAGGATTTTCGGCGTTAAACCTGCGCTAAAAATTTTAAATCGTACGGCTGGAAATTTTGGCAATTCACAAGAAAAAATTCAAACTCGGCAAATTAATTTTGATACGGCGGTAAATATTTTTATAGCGGTCGGAAATTTTTTAATTCTGTTGAAACTTAGCGCGGTTGTTGGAAAAATTGAATTGACTGTTTGGGCTTTAATTTTTTTAGTTGTACAAGAAATTTTTTCGGCTGTACCTTTAGCAATTTTTAATTACAAAAAAATTCGGCGCGTCAAAATTTCTTCCAATGACAAAATTAAAATTGCTGAAAATGTTACAGATTTTGCGGTTGAATTTCGCAACGTGAATTTTGGCTATGATTTTCCGGTTATAAAAAATTTTAATCTGCAGATTGAGCGCGGCGAAAAAATTTTGATTATTGGAGAGAGCGGCGCGGGCAAAACTACGCTTTTATATTTGATAATGAAAATTTTAGAACCTGACAGCGGTGAAATTTTGACGAGCGGTAAATTTGCGGCGGCTACTTCGACGAATTATATTTTTTCGCAGTCAATCAGATTCAACTTTGAAATTTTTTGTGGAAATATTTCTGACGCCGAAATTTTTAACTGTTTGAAAATTTGCCAACTTGAAAATTTTGACATTGATACAGAAATTGGAGAGGACGCCGCCAAACTTTCGGGCGGTGAACGCGGCAGGTTGCAAATTGCGCTTGCACTTGCGAAAAATCCCGACGTTTTAATTTTAGACGAACCGACGGCGGGACTTGATAAAAATATTGCTGAAAAATTAATTGCCGCGCTTGTCAATGACTGCAATAAAAAAAATCGCACGCTGATAATAATCACGCACGATTTAAATTTAAATTGGAAAAAAATTAATTTGTAGATTTTTTAACGGTAGTTTTAATATAAAGTTCGCGCAGTTGTTTTTCGTCAACTTCGGAGGGCGCGTGGCTCATCGGGTCAACCGCACTTTGAGTTTTCGGAAATGCAATAACGTCACGAATAGATTTACGTTTTGACATTAACATAACAAGCCTATCAAGCCCAAATGCAATTCCGCCGTGCGGCGGCGTGCCGTATTCAAAGGCGTCCATTAAAAATCCAAATTTTGTATGCGCCTCTTCGTGCGTTAAACCTATCGCCTCAAAAACTTTTTCCTGTAAATCACTTTGATAAATTCTCAAACTGCCGCCGCCGACTTCAACGCCGTTCAAAACTATATCGTAAGCATTAGCCTTGACTTTTTCCGGCGCAGTCAACAAAAATTCAATATCTTCTTCACGCGGCGCGGTAAACGGGTGGTGCATTGCCTTCCAGCGTTTATCTTCTTCGACGTATTCAAACATTGGAAAATCTACAACCCACAAAAAGCAAAGTTTATCTGCGTCAATTAAATTTCTGCGGCGTGCCATTTCAAGTCTAAGTTCGCCGAGAGCCTGCGCGACGACGGACGCTTTATCGCCGACAACCAAAAGTAAATCGCCGGTTTTTGCGCCGGTTGCATTTTTAATTTTTTCAAAAGTTTCATCGCTGTAAAATTTCTTGAAAGGCGATTTAATACCTTCGGCGGTGTACTGAATCCACGCCATACCTTTTGCGCCGTAAATTTTGCAGTATTCAACTAAATCATCAAGCTCGCGGCGCGGAATATCTGCGTAGCCTTCGACGTTGATAACTTTGACTTGCCCGCCTTTTTCAAGTACGCTGTTGAAAACTTTAAAATCAGAGCCTTTGACAAATTCGGAAATATCCTGCAATTCCATACCAAAACGCAGGTCGGGCTTATCACTGCCGAAACGTTCCATTGCCTCGCTCCAACTCATTCTCAAAAACGGCGTCTTAATTTCAACGTTCAAAGTCGTTTCAAAAATTTTTTTAATCAAGCCTTCCATCAAAGTTAAAATTGTGTCTTGATTCAAAAATGAAGTTTCAATATCAAGTTGAGTAAATTCCGGTTGACGGTCGGCGCGTAAATCTTCATCACGGAAACAGCGCACAATCTGAAAATATTTTTCAAAGCCGGAAACCATAAGCAGTTGCTTGAAAATTTGCGGGGATTGCGGCAAGGCGTAAAATTGCCCGGGATTTAATCTGCTCGGTACAAGAAAATCACGCGCGCCTTCAGGAGTACTTTTGCAAAGCATCGGCGTTTCAATTTCCAAAAAGCCGTTTTCGTCCAAATAATCCCGCATAATTTTAGTTACGCGGTGGCGCAGAATAATATTTTGTTGCATTTCCGGGCGGCGTAAATCTAAATATCTGTAGCGCAGTCTTACATTTTCATCAACGTCAACGCCGTCTTGAATGTAAAAGGGCGGAGTTTTTGCCTTGTTCAAAATTCTAAGTTCGCTGACGACAATTTCAATTTCGCCGGTTGCCATTTTGGGATTGACAGTTTCTTCACTGCGCGCACGAACTTTACCGCGTACACCAATTACAAATTCATTGCGCAAAGTCTCAGCCTTTGAAAATTCCGCGCCAATTTCCGCCGCGTCAAAAACTATCTGTACAATTCCGCTCCTGTCTCTCATATCGACAAAAATTAAGCCGCCGTGATCCCTCCTGCGTGAAACCCAACCGGCAAGCTGTACAATTTTTCCTTCGTCATTTTTGCGGAGTTCGCCACAATTAAAAGTGCGCTCCATTCCTTTTAAAGTTTCCAATTTATAAATTCCTCCTTAACCGCCAAATAATAATCAAAAATCGCCGCCACGTCAACTCAAAAAAATTTAGCCGTCCAAATAAAAAAATCTGCCTTGCGACAGATTTATAAATTTTCAAGCGGCTTTTTTATAATCAATAATTGAAATTTCTTGAGAAAATTTTTTTACAGAACCAATAATTTTATCTAAAATTTGTGCAACCTCGTCAGAATAAAATTTTTCTCCGCACTGTTCACATTCAATGCAAGGAACATTTTTTATTATTATTAAACCATTTTTGTAATTTACAACGTGCATTGTCGTTGAATTAAAAAATTCTTTGCACTTACAATACATACACATTTCTTATCGCCTCGTTTTTAAATCCTCAAAAAATTTCTCTGTTGTCGGGATATACGCGGTAATTAAATATAAAAAACTTTCGTCAATTCCGCAGACAACGTGAATAATTTTTTCCTGCAAAGTTTTTCCAAAAATTAAAGCACTTGGATTCGGAAAATCTTCAGGATATTCTTCAATTATTTCGCCATTCATAATGCAATTTTTTACATCATCAACAGAAATATCTCTTTCTTGAAGTCGTGCAAGTCCGTGACTTGTCCACAAAATTTTCCCTTCAGTGCAAAATTTTTTAAAATTATCTATATCCAAAATAATCACCGTAATTATTTTTTTCAAATAAAAATTTATCTACTTTAAGCAAAAATGATTTTGTTAAGTTTCAATTTTTTTACTTCAACCGCGTAACATTTGCTGAAGGCGATTGTAATTGTTGACAACTCTAACAACGTAATTTTGAGTTTCGGAAATTTTGGGGATACCGCCGGCGTTAATGACGGCTTGAGGTCCCGCGTTGTACGCCGCCACAGCATAACTAAGCGCGTAAGCTCCATTTCCTGAAAATCTATTCAGCTGATTTTTTAAATAAATTGCGCCGCCCAAAACATTTGCAAGCGGTTTATGTGGGTCAACGCCAATCATTTTTGCAGTTGAGGGCATAAGTTGCATTAAACCGACCGCGCCGACGGGGCTGATTGCGTTAAATTTAAACGCACTTTCAGTTTCCATTACCGCCGTAATTAAAAGCGGATCCATTTGACATTGATCTGCCGCGTATAAAATCGCCATTGACAGCCACGCAATTTCTTTTTCGCCGCTGTGATATTGGCTAATTTCTTGCCGAATGACATCGTACGGTTCAACCGCCTCAACTTTTCCATTTCCAACGCCAATTATTGACGCCGAAATTATCAATGCAATTAAAAATTTTTTCAAGGCACTCTCTCCTATAATTTCAAATTAATATTTTTGAATGATAAATAAAATTTTAAAACTCGTCAAGTAACAATTTTCTTTTTACTATATCGAAGTTGCAACCATAAATTTTTAGCTTGACAAATTATTTTTTTTTGATATAGAGGCTATAGTAGTTTTATCTAAAATTTTTTATAGGAGGTATTTTGATGAAGAAATTTTTTAAGAAAATGCTTGCGGCGGCAATAACGGCCGGTTGTTTGATTATGCCGGTAAGTTCGCAAGTTGAAGCGGCTGTTGAAAGAACACCTGTTACAGTGACAAATGCTCGGTGGTATCCTTTGTATCACATTGCGCCTTATGCAGGTTGGGCGAATGACCCCAACGGTTTTTGCGTGTACAAAGGCGAATACCACTTTTTCTATCAGCATTATCCCTACGACACGAAATGGGGACCAATGCACTGGGGACACGTTAAAAGCAAAGATTTAGTTCACTGGGAACATTTGCCGGTTGCACTGGAGCCGAACAGTATTTACGACGCAAGCGGCAACGGCGGCGGTTGTTTCAGTGGCAGTGCGTTGGAAAAGGACGGCAAACTTTATTTAATGTACACAGGACATGTAGATTTACCCGTTTTGACGCCGGAAGGTGTAGACAGAATCGAAAGTCAAAATATCGCAATCAGTGACGACGGAATTACTTTTGAAAAATACGCAGGCAACCCCGTACTTTACGCGCCTTCAAATTTGGGGGATATTCACGGCGGCGACTTCAGAGACCCCAAAATGTGGAAACACGGCGATACATATTACGTTGTTATCGGCTCGAAAAATAAAGCCGGTGACAGGGCGCAAATGTTGCTTTTTGAATCAAAAGATATGCTTGACTGGAAATTTAAAAGTATTATGGCGTACAGTCAAGGCAACGAAGGTACAATGTGGGAATGTCCTAATTTCGCCGAAATTGACGGGCAAGAGGCTATTATTATGTCGCCTATCGGTATGAAACCTGAAGGCAAAAAATATTTGAATTTCTTTCAAGCCGGTTATATGATTGGCAAAATGAATTACGATACAGGCGTTTTTACGCACGGCAAATTTGATACGCTTGATTATGGTTTTGATTTTTACGCGCCGCAAGTTACACAGACTCCCGACGGGCGTTGCATTTTAATCGGCTGGCTTGATATGTGGGATCCGCCTACAGGCAATATTTTTTCTGAATACACTGACGGCTGGTCTTGTATGATGACTGTACCGCGTGAATTGCACATTAAAAACGGCAAAATTATAAGTGTTCCCGTTCCTGAATTGGAAAGTTTGAGAATTGCCGAAAAATCCTACCGCAATTTGAATATCACAAAGAAAACTAAACTTGACGGCGTGCACGGCGAAACGGGCGAACTTTTGGCAACGATTGATACAAAATCTGCGAAAGGTTTTTCCATTGAACTTCGCAGCGGGGGCAATGAAAAAACTGTTTTAAGTTACGATAAATCAAGCGGACTTTTGAAACTCAACCGCGATAAAGCCGGCGGCAATGTCAAGGGCGAAAGAGAAGTTAAAATTTCCGGCAACAAAATTAATCTGCAAATTTTCCTTGACAGGTCGTCGATTGAAATTTTTGTGAACGGCGGAGAGGCGGTTATGTCAACCCGCGTTTATCCCAAAACTACTGCTCAGGATATTGTTTTCATTCCGAACGGCGGCGCAGTTAATTTAGAAAATGTAACTTTTTACACGCTCGGTGAAGGTATTCCGCAACCAAAAGTTAAGTAAAATTTTTCTGTAAATAAAAAATTTTAAACCGTCCATATTGCGGACGGTTTTTTTATTGCGGAAAAATTTTATCAAGTGCAACAAGCACGCCGTCTTCATTGTTGGAAAGGCAAACATATTTTGCAACGTCCTTGACATTTTGCGCCGCGTTGCCCATTGCGTAACTTTCGCCGCAATATTTTAACATTTCAATATCGTTGCCGCTATCGCCGAACGCCGCACATTCGGCAGGGGAAATTTTAAATTTTTCGACAAGCCGCTTAATCCCCGACGCCTTATGACAGCCGGAAATTATTAAATCTATGGAGCCGTGCCCGCTGGTTGTTGGAATTAATTTTCCTTGCAGATTTTCGCGCAGGAGTTTTTCATATTCAAAAGTTTCACCTTCCGGTACAAGCAGCGCAAATTTCAAAAATTGGTCGTCAACTTTTTTAAAATCGTCAACCCATTCCATACGCGGCATATAAATTTTCATAAAGTTAAAAATATCGTCGGAAACAGAATTTTTTTCGCAGTACGCACTTTTGACGCCGCACAAAAAATTTGAAATTTGAGGATATTGCCTGCAAAAATCAGTAACGCTTGCAACTGTTTCTTTCGGAATGTCAGCTTTAAAAATCAATTCGCCGCACGCCTCAACGTACGCGCCATTGTCTGAAACGTAGGAAATATTTTTGCCGTAACTTTGGAAAATTCCGCGCAGTTGATAATATTGGTTGCCGCTCGCCACAACAAAATTACAACCGACGGCATTCATTCTCGCCAAAATTTTTTTAAAGCGTTCAACGTCGTAAGTGTAATTGTCTCGCATAAAAGTCCCGTCAATGTCAACGGCTACAAGTTTAACCATAAAAAATCCCTCCAAAACTTTTACAAAAAATTTTCGTGACACTTGAAATAAATCCTGCCGCGTCCAAAAATCTTTGACGCCCGCTATTTATTTTGCTTGAAATGGTGTAAAATTAGAAAAAAATTTTTAAGGGAGTGTAAATTTTGAGTACTAAAAATAAATTTAAAATTAGCACACAAAAAAATCTGAAGTTAATAAATGCTGAAAAAAATTTTAATGCTGAAACCCTTGCAGCAATGGCAGAGGCAAAAGATATTTCAAGCGGTAAGATTGCCGCCAAAAATTTTAACAGCGTTGAGGAATTAATGAAGAATTTATTAAATTAATGGAAAAATTGTCAAACGGCGGTCACATAAAGCCGGATTGGCTTTTAATATATCTAAAAAATGAGCAAGAATTAATATTGACATTAACCGGAACCGGAAGTCACAGCGATTTATTTAATTAAGAGGGAAGGCGATTATCAAATTGACAACAAAAAAAATTGAACTGCGAAATTTTGAAGAAACACGCGCAATTTTGGGCGAACGCGACGAATTTTTACAGTTGCTGGACGAAAAATTTAACTGCCGAATTGTAAGCAGGGGAAATTTCATTGAACTTTTCGGCGAAGATTTGGAAGTTGAACACGCCGCGCAGGTTATCGACGAAATTAAAAAACTCCACCGCGCCGGAAATATTATCGCAATGAATGACGTTGCCGCCGCCGTCAAACTTGTAAAAAATAATCGCGCAGATGATTTACAAAAACTTTTCGGCGAAACAATCATTGTGACTGCGCGAGGCGTTCACATTCACGCAAAAAGTACAGGGCAACAAAATTATATCGACACAATGAAAAACCATGTGATAACTTTTGGAATTGGTCCCGCCGGTACGGGCAAAACTTTTTTGGCGGTTGCAATGGCGGCGTACTATTTGCGCGTTCGTGAAGTAAAGAAAATTATCTTGACGCGCCCGGCGGTTGAGGCAGGCGAAAAGTTGGGATTTTTGCCCGGCGATATGCAAGAAAAAGTGGATCCGTACCTGCGCCCGCTGTATGACGCCTTGCAAGATATTTGGGGACTTGATATGTACCAAAAATTTTTTGCAAAGGGAATAATCGAAATTGCGCCGCTTGCGTATATGCGCGGACGAACTTTGAGCGACGCTTTTATAATTTTGGACGAGGCGCAAAATACAACTTCAAGGCAAATGAAAATGTTTTTGACGCGGCTTGGCTTTAATTCAAGAATGGCGGTTACCGGCGATTTAAGCCAAATTGACTTGCCGCGCGGCGTAAATTCAGGGCTTGCAGAGGCTGTAGAAATTTTAAGCGGCGTTAAGGAAATTGGAATTTGTGAATTAAATTCTGCTGACGTTGTGCGCCATGATGTTGTTTCAAAAATTATTGATGCTTATGACGCCTGCGGCGTAAGGCAGTAGGCATTAGGCAAGAGGCAGTAGGGATTTGTTATGAATACGATAATAAATTTTGAACCGGAAAATTTGACAGTTGATGAAAAAATTTTGGCGGAAATTTTACGCGCGGCTGACGTTGTAGGCAAAATTTACGGCTGCGAAAATTCCGAGCTTAGCATTACTTTGACTGACGATAAAAATATTCACGCGCTTAACAAAAAATATCGCAACATTGACAGAGCAACCGACGTTTTATCTTTCGCCTTTCGTGAAAGTGAGGAGCCGGAAATTTTAAACGCTGAAGTTGAAATTTTGGGCGATATAATAATTTCGTTGGAACGCGCCAAAATTCAAGCTGAAGAATTTGGACACTCATACCTGCGCGAAGTAATTTTTTTGGAAGTGCACGGGCTTTTACATTTGCTGGGCTACGATCACATTGAAGAAAATGAACGCCTTGAAATGGAAGCCGAACAAAAATTTGTAATGGAAAATTTGGGAATTGGGAGGGATTAAATTTGTATAAATCAGGATTTATCGCAGTTATAGGGCGTCCGAATGTTGGAAAATCGACGCTGATTAATAAAATCATTGGGCAGAAAATAGCGATTATGTCAGACAAGCCGCAAACTACGCGCAGTCGCATTCAGTGCATTTTGACGCAAGATGACGCGCAATTTATTTTTCTTGATACGCCCGGTATTCACAAGCCGAAATTTAAACTTGGCGAATATATGTTAAAAGCGGCTGAAAGTACGCTCAAGGAAGTTGACGCAATTTTTTTTGTGATTGACGCTACAGAAAAATTCGGCGGCGGCGAAAAATATATTTTGGAGCGGCTTAACGAAACTTCACAGCCGGTTATTTTGGTAATTAACAAAATTGACTTACTCCCGCGCACAGAAATTTTGCCGTTAATTGCCGCCTATTCTGAACGCTATGATTTTGCGGCAACTGTACCGATAAGCGCGGCGGACGGTACAAATATTGACGAACTTTTAAATGAGGCGAAAAAATTTTTGCCGGAAGGTCCAAAATATTATCCTTCAGATATGGTAACCGACCAGCCGGAAAGATTAATTATTTCTGAAATTATTCGTGAAAAAATTTTGCACGTGACTGAAGACGAAGTGCCACATTCAGTCGCCGTTGACATTGAAGAAATTACCGCCCGCAAAAATAATGTAACCTACATTCGTGCCACAATTTACGTTGAAAGAAATTCACAGAAAGGAATTTTAATTGGCAAAGGCGGTGAACTTTTAAAGGGCGTCGGCAAAAATTCCCGCCCTGAAATTGAAATGCTTTTAGGTACAAAAGTTTTTCTGGATTTATGGGTAAAAGTCAAAAAAGATTGGCGCAATTCTTTAGGCGCGCTCCAAAGTTTCGGCTTGGGAGATAATTAATGAAATTTTTTTTATTGCCGTTTGTGGCGTGGGTAGTTTCCGGCTCTTTGAAATTTTTAATAAATACTTTGAAAAGCGGCAGTCTAAAAGGCGGAAAAAAATTAATCGGCTATGGCGGCTTGCCGAGTACTCATACTTCGATAATTTCTTCAGCAGTTTTTTTCTACGGATTCAGCGAAGGGTTTTTCAACCCAATTTTTACATTAGGTTTAAGCGTGATGATGCTTTTTTTAATGGACGCGCATAATTTGCGGCGAAAAATTGGCGTGCATGCTGAAGTTTTAAATACTTTACAAAATAAAATTGCCCTGCGCGAAAGAATGGGGCATACCTGGCTTGAAATTTTTTGTGGCTTAATTTTAGGCGCAATTTTGGGATATATTTTTGCTAAAATTTTGTAGAAAGATTTATGCTGAAATTTTTCGATTAATTTTAATTGTGTCAATCGCCGAATATAACAAAAAAAAATCATTTAAAAATTGCCGCGGCTATAAATATTCAGCTTTAAATGTTATCAGTTTTTGAAAGGAAGGAATGATTTTGGAACTAAAAGATAAAGAAAAACCTTTGGTAAAGCGTATCTCAGAATGTTTTTTAAACGGTTTAATTGTTGTCGTACCGCCCGCAATTACGATTTTTATAATTGTCTGGATTTTGAATTTGACTGAAGGGCAACTCGGCAAATTTATTACTCAAGAATTTAATATAAGTTTTCCCGGAATCGGATTAGTAACCATTGCAATTTCAATCTTGATTATTGGCTTGATAACCGGAAATAATTTAGCAAAACAGGTTATTGAATTAGCAGAATTATTACTTGATAAAATTCCCGTCGTCAAATTTATTTACGGCTCGGTTAAACAATTTTCACAGGCGGTTTTAACTTCAAATTCTGCGTTCAAACATGTTGTACTTGTACCGTATCATCAAAGTTGGGCGTTGGGATTTTTAATGACAAATGTACCTAATCCGGTACGTGAAAAATTGGGCGTCGATTATGTTTGTGTATTTGTGCCGTGGAGTTTAAATATGACAAGCGGGACAAATTTATTTGTGCGGCGGCAAGAAATAATTTTTGTAAATATGAAGGCTGAAGACGCCTTGCAATTTATGTTGACAGCGGGTACAATTTCAGGGAAAAAGAAATAGTAGCTAGAAATTAGGATTTTTGAAATTGGAGGCTAAAATTTTGATTATAACTGTAATTTCAGCGATATTTGTATTTGGCTTGTTGGTTTTATTTCATGAATTTGGACACTTTATCACGGCGAAATTTACCGGAATGCGCGTTGATGAATTTGCAATAGGATTTGGACCAAAACTTTTTAGTAAAAAATACGGCGAAACTAAATATTCACTGCGCGCCGTACCTTTAGGCGGTTTTAATGATATTGCCGGTATGGATCCTACAGACAATCCGGCGGGGGATCGCGGATTTTGTGAAAAGCCGGTTTTTTCCAGAATGATTGTAATTCTTGCCGGTTCCATTATGAATTTTATTTTGCCGATAATCTTATTTTTTGGGATATATGCAATAGTTGGAGTCGGTAAACCTGCAGTGGAGCCGGTAATTGGCGGCGTTATTGCAGATTTTCCGGCAGAAAAAGCAGGACTGCGCGTAGGCGATAAAATTTTAAGCGTTGACGGCGAAAAAATTGTAACGTGGGAAGAATTTTTGGAAAAAGTTAAAATTCTTGAAACTGATAAATCTGTTTTAATCAGCTATGAAAGGGATTCAAAAGTTGCTGAAGTTTCATTGACGCCGAAATTTGACGAAAAATCTAAAAGAATTTTAATTGGCGTTCAAAGTTCAGTAACTTATGAGCCGCAAAGTATCGGCACAGCATTTACAGCCGCAGTTATTCATACTAAAGATATTTTAATTTACATGTTAAACGCGCTGGCAGATCTTTTTAAAGCTCCCGCAAGTGCAGAATTAGCCGGACCAATAGGAATAGCGCAAATGGCAGGGCAAGCCGCCGAAACAGGATTTATCCCGCTGTTAAATTTCGCCGCGCTTTTAAGTTTGAATTTGGGGATAATAAATTTATTGCCGGTTCCCGCGTTAGACGGCGGACACTTTGTCAGCTTATTAATTGAGGCAGTGCGCGGAAAACCTATGAGCCAACGCGCCTTAATGTACACTCAACGCGCAGGAATTGCACTTTTACTTTTATTAACATTGTATGCAACTACCAGCGATTTAATCAGAGTTTTATCAAAGTAAAATAAATGCCCAAAACGGGCTGAAATTTCAACGTGGCGGCACTTTTAAAAAGTTTTATGAGGATTTATATTAACAAAAAAAATTATACGCCTTAAATTTGATTTTTTGAATTTGCCAAAATAAAATTTTTCCGGTAAAGGCAGTTGGAAATTTGTAAGTTATTTTAAAAAAGCCCAAAACGGGCTGAAATTTCAACGTGGCGGTACTTTCAAAAAATTTCACGAGGATTTATATTAAAAGAAAAAATTAGACGCCTTAAAATTGATTTTTTGAGTTTATCGGGATTTTAAATTTAAATATTGGAGAAAATTATGTTTGAAAGAAAATTAACACGTCAAATTCAAGTCGGCAAAATTAAAATTGGCGGAAACGCGCCTATCAGCGTTCAATCTATGACTAATACTAAAACCGCGGACACTAAGTCTACCGTCGCGCAGATTTTTAAATTGCAAGAGGCGGGTTGCGATATTGTAAGGGTTGCCGTGCCGGATATGGACGCCGCCCAAAATCTTCACGAAATTATTTCAGCTGTAAACGTTCCAATAATCGCAGATATTCACTTTGATTATAAACTTGCACTTGAATCAATTTCACAGGGCGTGGCGGCTTTAAGATTAAATCCCGGAAATATCGGCGGCGCGGCTCATGTTAGGGAAGTTGTGGCGGCGGCGAAAGAAAAAAATATTCCAATAAGAATTGGAGTAAATGCCGGATCTTTGAGTAGAAAAATTTTGCAGAAATATGGCGGCGCAACTGCCGAGGCGTTGGTTGAATCTGCGCTTGAACACGTGAAAATTTTGGAAGATGAAAATTTCTTCGATATAAAAATTTCACTGAAGGCGCACGATGTACCGTTGACTTTGGCGGCGTATCGTTTAATCAGCGAAAAAGTTAATTATCCGTTGCATTTGGGAATAACGGAGGCAGGTACTGCAAACACGGGCGTTATAAAATCTGCGGTAGGAATTGGCGCACTTTTGGCTGAAGGAATTGGCGATACAATCAGAGTTTCTTTGACGGGGGATCCCGTTTATGAAGTGAAAGTTGCCTGTGAAATTTTAAAATCATTGGGACTGCGCGAAGGCGGCGCAAATTTGATAGCTTGTCCAACTTGCGGGCGTACAACAATTAATCTTGAACAAATTGCAGCTGAAGTTGAAAAAAAATTATCGCCCGTGAAAAAAAATATTACGGTTGCGGTAATGGGTTGCATTGTGAACGGTCCCGGCGAGGCGCGTACTGCTGATGTTGGAATTGCCGGCTCAAACGGCGAAGGTATAATTTTCCGCAAAGGCGAAATTGTGCGCCGCGTTCCTGAATATGAACTTGTTACCGAACTTTTCAAAGAAATTGATAATATTTTAAATAGCTGATGTTAAATAGTTATTTTCCTACAAAAAAAAATCCCAACGAAAATTATCGAAGGGATTTTTTTATAGAATCACAATAAATTTATCTGTCGTACCTGTCATATCTGCCGTATCTGCCATTTCTGTGATCAAATTCAATAAGCATTAATTATTACATTATTTAAAATTATTTAAAATTTTTTTCAATAGCTCCTTTTACATTGTACACTCAAAAAACTAAAAAAGCCGCCGAATTTTGCCGACAGTTTTTTTTATAAAAAAATTTAATCTATCCTACGATTGAGAATCTCAAATAAACTAAAGGCAGGGAAAAAATTTTTTGTATAGAAATTTTGTATAAAAAATATCATACTATAATTTTTTAAGGAGGTAAATTTTATGCCAGAAAAAAACTTAAATTGGGCAGTTTTGGGCGTTGGAGTTATTGCAAATGAAATGGCGCAAGCTTTAAAAAAAATGGGAAAAAAACTTTACGCCGTCGGCAACCGTACACACGATAAAGCAGTTGCCTTTGCCGAAAAATACGGCGTCCAAAAAGTTTATGACAAAATCGAAGATATGTTTTACGATAACAACGTTGATATAATTTACATTACCAGCCCGCACAACACGCACTTTAATTTTATGAAACAGGCTCTCGAAAACGGCAAACATATTTTCGTTGAAAAATCTATCACTTTAAACAGCCGTGAACTTGACGAAATGATTAAACTTGCCAAAGAAAAAAATTTAATCCTTGCAGAGGCTATGACAATTTGGCACATGCCACTTTACAAGGAACTTTGGCGAATTGTGCAAAGTGGCGAACTCGGCAAAGTCCAGATTATCACTTTAAATTTCGGCAGTTTCAAAGAATACAATATGAAGAATCGCTTTTTCAATATGAATCTTGCAGGCGGCGCAATGCTTGATATTGGAGTTTACGCGCTGTCAATCGTGCGCAGTTTTATGAGCGAAAAACCTACAGAAATTTTGAGCCAATGGAAACCTTCGCCGACCGGCTCCGATGAACAGGCAACAATTCTGCTGAAAAATTCACAGGAACAAATGGCAACCGTTGCACTTTCCATGCACTCCAAACAACCTAAACGCGCAGTTATCAGCTGCGAAAAAGGCTACATTGAAATTGTTGAGTACCCGCGCGCAGATAGGGCAACGATTGTTGACGCACAAACAGGCGCGGCGCGTGAAATTTCCGCAGGTGAACGCCCCAACGCCCTTTATTATGAAATGCTTGATATGGAAAATGCCGTCCGCACGGGCGATACTTCGGAAATGAAATTGGATTTTTCAAAAGATGTTATGGATATTATGACTTCGCTTAGAAAAAGTTGGAATTTAAAATATCCAAATGAGGAATGGTAAAAAATTTTGAATGAAGAAAAATTAAATCGCGGTTTAAAAAATCGACACTTACAAATGATCGCACTCGGTACGGCAGTCGGTACCGGGCTTTTTTATGGTTCAACTTCAACTATTGCGCTTGCCGGTCCTGCCGTTTCGCTAAGTTATTTAATAGGCGGGATAGTAATTTTTTTGATTGTGCGAATGCTGGGCGAAATGTCGGTTGAAGAGCCGGTGTCGGGGTCTTTCAGCTACTATGCCACAAAATATTGGGGGCAATTTCCGGGATTTTTGGCGGGCTGGAATTATTGGTTTTTGTACATTTTGGTAAGTATGGCGGAGCTTACGGCAGTTGGAATTTATTTGCAGTATTGGTTTCCGGACTTGCCGCAATGGCTCGGCGCGTTTATCTGCTTGATAATTATCACGGCGGTAAATTTAATCACTGTTTCGGCTTACGGCGAAATTGAATTTTGGATGTCATTAATAAAAATTTCGGCGATTATTTTTATGATAATTTTGGGCTCGTATTTAATTTTTACGGACGCGCGCCCCTTCCCTGAAAATTTTAGCAACCTTTGGAGTCACGGTGGATTTTTCCCGCACGGCTTTACCGGAATGATGATGGCAATGGTGCCTGTATTTTTTAGTTTTGGCGGGATTGAATTAATTGGAATTGCGGCGGGCGAAACTGAAAATCCAAGTAAAACAATTCCACGCGCAATTAATCAAGTCATTTACAGAATTTTAATTTTTTATGTAGGAACAATGGTAGTTTTAATGACGCTGTGGAGTTGGGACGAAGTTGGAACGCAGGCAAGCCCATTCGTACAAATTTTTGAAAATGTAGGCGTACAAACTGCGGCGAACATTTTAAATTTTGTAGTTTTAACGGCGGCAGTTTCAGTTTACAATTCGGCGATTTATTCAAATTCCAGAATGCTTTTCAGTTTGGCGGAAAATTCTGAGGCTCCAAAATTTTTAAGAAAACTTTCAAGCCGAAAAGTTCCGGTGAATGGAATTTTAATTTCGTCGGGAATAACTTTGCTTGCGGTCGTTTTGAATTACATTTTGCCCGGTGAAGTTTTTATGTATTTAATGTCAATCGTAACCGGCGCGGTAATGATAAGCTGGGCGTTGATAATTTTGACGCACTTAAAATTTCGCAAGCACTGCAATTTGGTCGGAGTTGTACCGAAATTCAAGGCGTTTTTTTACCCGCTTGCAAATTATTTTTGTTTGGCGTTTTTGGCTGGCGTTTTACTTTTAATGTTGACAATGGAAGAAATGCGGCTTGCAGTTATTTTAATTCCGGTATGGCTCGGCGCAATTTGGATTTTTTATAAGTACAAACACTGAAATTTTTGGTTTTTACAAGTCGGCTTTTCTTTCTTTGAAAAGAAATAAAAGCCTAGCAAAAGAAAGAAACTTTCGACCCGCTGAAATCACATCACGTGATTTACGCGGGCGGCGTCCATCCATGGACGCCGTGTCCTCGCTTTTGCAAACTAAAAGCCGCTGCGAAATTGCAACGGCTTAATTTTTTTATGTAAAATTTTATCAACGCTTTTTTTTCGGCGAAACAATAATATAGCGGTAGGGGTCTTCGCCCGCACTGTGAGTTTCAACTTTAGGATTATCTTGCAGGGCAGTATGAATAACTTTGCGTTCACTGCGGCTCATTGGTTCCAATTTAACATCTTGTTTTGTGCGAATGACGCGCTCGGCGACGCTTTTTGCTAGTTTGTTTAAAGCGACTGCGCGCCGACTGCGATAATTTTCAACGTCTAGGACGAAATAAACTTTTTCTTCAGAATCACGAACATTAGCCGCCAAATTTGTAAGGTATTGTAGGGCGTCCAAAGTTTGCCCGTGCTTGCCGATTAGCGCGCCTAAATTTTTTCCGGCTAAATCTAAAACAACTTCAGAATCATTTTCAATGGCAGTAACTGTAACTTCAATTTGCATAGCGTCAAAAACTTCAGACAAGAAATTTTTAGCGGCGTCGATAACTGCATTTTTATCAAACGGAATTTTAATTTCTTCAGTTGAAACATTTTCAGCGGGAATATTTTCAACCGGTTCAGTTTTAGTTTCTTCAAGTACAGGTTCAATTTTTTCAGCAATATTTTCTTCGTTTTGCGGTTCAAAATTTGAAATAGGTTCCGGTTCTTGAGTTTGAATTTCGGTTTTAACTTCGCTTTTAACTTCAGCAGGAATTTCTTTTAGTTTGACTTGAATTTTGGCAGGCTTTGCACCAAATCCCAAAAATCCTTTTGAGGGTTTTTCTAAAATTTCATACTCAACATTTTCGGCAGCTACGCCTAGTTCATCTAGTGCCGCGCTTAGAGCGTCCTCCACGGTTTTACCGGTTTTCTCAATAATCTTCGCCATGTTAAACTGTCCCCTTTTCAGAATTTGCGTTTATATTTCGATAAATTAAAAGTTGTTGGAGTATTTGAACTACGTTTTGAGTTACCCAATAAAGTACAAGTCCTGCCGGGAGATTTAAGCTGATAAATCCCATGAACAGCGGGAAGAAGATCATCATAATTTTAGTTTGTTGAGTTACTTCGACTGTAGAAATTTTTTGCATTAAAAAAGTTGTACCTGCAGCGATTAGCGGCAAAATATAAGTTGGGTCCGTTTCGGATAAATTCGGCACCCATAAAAACGAAGGCGCACCTCCGCCGTAATCGAACTTAAAAAAAGTATAATACATTGCCATAAGAATTGGCATTTGAATAAGCATTGGCAAACAACCCGCCATTGGATTAACTCCGGCATCTTGATAAAGTTGAATCATTTTTTGTTGCAAAAGTTGCGGGTTATCCTTATATTTTTCCTGCAACTTTTTCATTTTCGGCGCAATTTCTTGCATTGCCTTCATTGATTTAATTTGTTTTGCTGTCAGCGGGTACAAAATTATTTTTATAATGACTGTCAAAACTATAATTGCCAAGCCGTAACTTCCAACGCCGAATTTTTCAAGCATTGAATACAGCGCGGTTAAAACCATTGTGAATAAATCTGTTATTGGTGAAAAAACACTCATCAAGAAAAAAGGTTCTTCCAAATTTTCACTTCCTTTAATCCCTAATCCTTAATCCCTAGTCTTTATTCCCTAATCCCTATTACGGAACAGAATCGTAGCCCCCCTTACAGAAAGGGTGACAGCGCAAAATTCTTTTTATTGTTAAAAAAGTGCCGCGTTTCCAGCCGTATTTTTGCAGAGCCTCGACTGCGTATGCTGAACAAGTTGGAAAAAATCTGCAAGTTGGAGGTTTAAGCGGCGATAACCATTTTTGATAGAATTTGACTGCGGCTATAAAAATTTTCGTCATAATTAATCAATCCAGATTTTGGCGCGGCGGCAAATTTCACGAAAAGATTTTATCGCAATATCGCATTTCGCCTCGACAAGATTTTTTCTGTAGAAATTTGACTGCGGCTATAAAAAATTTTGTCATAATTAATCAATCCAAATTTTGGCGCGGCGGCAAATTTCACGAAAAGATTTTATCGCAATATCGCATTTCG
>CALGGV010000347.1 GCA_937915725.1 uncultured Selenomonadales bacterium | reverse complement strand
TTTCGACAAAATTTAATTTAAGGGCAGTTTTTTATCAAGCTAAGGAAAATGTATTAAAATGAATTTACAAGGCGTGCTACGTTGAAATTTTGGGCAGTTTTGGCGATATTCAAATTTTGAAAGGGGGCGATTAAATGTTTCCAAAAAATTTTTTATGGGGCGGAGCAACGGCGGCGAATCAGTGCGAGGGTGCATGGAATGTTGACGGTAAAGGTATTTCGGTTGCAGATTGTACGCGCTGGAAAAAAGAAGTTGACGTCAAGGACTACAAGGCGCAACATTCAATCACGAGCAGAGATATTGAAGACGCAATGGCAAACAATGACGAAAAAATTTACGGAAAACGCCACGGTATAGATTTTTATCATCGCTACAAGGAAGATATTAAACTTTTCGCCGAAATGGGCTTTAAATGTTTAAGAGTTTCCATTGCGTGGACAAGAATTTTTCCGACCGGAATTGAAGAAACGCCCAATGAAAAAGGTCTGCAATTCTATGAAAATTTATTTAACGAGTTGCACAAATACAATATTGAGCCAATGGTCACGCTTCATCATTACGAAATGCCGCTGTATCTTGCCAACAATTTTGACGGCTGGTACAGGCGCGAGGTTATCGATTTATTTTTAAAATTTTGTAAAACTGTCTTTAATCGCTACAAAAATCTTGTAAAGTATTGGCTGACTTTCAACGAAATTGACAGCGTTTTTCGCCACCCTTTTACAACTATTGGAATTGTTGAGGACAGATACCCCGCCGAAAAATTTGAGGAAATTATCTATCAATCAGTTCACAATAATTTTGTAGCAAGTGCATTGGCAACTAAACTTTTGAAAGAAATTATCCCTGACGCCAAAATGGGCTGTATGATAACTCGAACTTTAACTTATCCCGAAAATTGCAACCCGCAAAATATTTATCTTGCACTGAAAGACAATCAGAAAAATTTGTACTATTCAGATGTTCAAGTGCGCGGCAAATATCCTTTGCACATAAAAAAAGAATGGGCTAAAAAAGGAATTAAGATTGACTTTGGCGAAAATGACGAAAAGATTTTAAAAAAATATCCTGTAGATTTTGTATCGTTCAGCTACTATCAAAGTCGCGTTGTAAGTGTTGACACGGTAGGCAAAGAAATTGTTGGCGGCAACCTTACTACCGGCGTTAAAAATCCTTACCTTGCAACTTCAGATTGGGGTTGGCAAATTGATCCGTTGGGATTGTGTATTTCACTGATTGACTTGTACGATCGTTATCAAAAACCGCTTTTCATTGTTGAAAATGGACTCGGCGCGGTTGATAAAATTGAGGCTGACGGCTCCATTATTGACGATTACAGAATTGATTATTTTAGGCAACATATAGCGGCAATTTCAAAGGCGATTGATGAAGGCGTTGACGTTATGGGCTATTTGCCGTGGGGTTGTATCGATATGGTAAGTATGTCAACTTGTCAAATGAGTAAACGTTATGGCTTTATTTATGTTGATTTAAATGACGACGGCTCCGGCACAGGCAACCGTTACAGAAAAAAATCTTTTGACTGGTACAAGAAAGTTATCGCCACAAACGGCGTTGATTTAAATTAAGGACTAGGGACTAAGGATTAAGGACTAGGGGGAATTTTTTTCCTTAGCCCTTAAAAACAACTGAAAGGAGTTTTTACAAATGGCATTTCCGAAGGGCTTTTTATGGGGCGGCGCGGTAGCTGCTCATCAATTAGAAGGCGGCTGGCAAGAAGGCGGCAAAGGTGTTTCTGTTGCAGACGTTATGACGGCAGGTGCGCACGGCGTACCGCGTCAAATTACAGCTGAAGGCGTTATTCCCGGCAAAAATTATCCTAACCATGAGGCGATTGATTTCTATCATCATTTCAAGGAAGATATTGCACTTTTCGGCGAAATGGGCTTTAAATGTTTTAGAACTTCCATTGCGTGGACAAGAATTTTTCCAAATGGTGACGACGCCGAGCCGAATGAAGAAGGCTTGAAATTTTATGACGAAATGTTTGACACAATGCACAAATACGGTATTGAACCGGTAGTTACACTTTGTCATTTTGAATTGCCGCTGAATATTGCCAATAAATATGGCGGTTTCAGAGATCGCCGCGTTGTCGATATGTTCGTAAAATTCGCTGTAACTTGTTTCAATCGCTACAAAGACAAAGTTACCTACTGGATGACTTTTAACGAAATTAACAATCAGCGCGACGTCAGAAATCCTTTTTTCGCCTTCACAAACAGCGGCGTAACTTACAAGGAAGGCGAAGACAGGCTTGCAGTTATGTATCAAGTTGCAATGAATGAACTTGTTGCAAGTGCTAAGGCGATTGTCGAAGGGCACAAAATTAATCCCAATTTCAAAATTGGCTGTATGCTTGCCTTTGGTCCAACTTATCCTGAAACTTGCCGCCCTGAAGATCAAATTGAAGCTCTCAAAGATATGGACAGAACATATTTCTTCGGCGATGTTCATGTACGCGGACACGTTCCGAGTTACGCCAAAAAACTTTGGGAAAATAACGGCTGGAATATTAAGCTGGAGCCCGGCGATGAAGAAATTCTTAAACAAGGCGTTGTAGATTATGTCAGTTTCAGTTACTACATGAGCTACACCGTTTCTTCAGTCAAAGATAATCCTAACGCTGTCAAAGATGAATTTGTTAGTGGCGTCAAAAATCCTTACATTAAAACTACTGATTGGGGTTGGGCGATTGATCCTGTCGGCTTGCGTTATATGTTGAATCTTTTGTATGAACGTTATGAAATTCCGCTGATGATTAGTGAAAATGGAATTGGCTTGCACGAAGAACCGGACGCTGAAGGCAAGATTGACGATAAAGCACGTGTTGATTATTTCCGCGCTCATATTTCTGAAATGAAAAAAGCCGTTGAAATTGACGGTGTTGACTTGTTTGCTTATTGTCCGTGGGGACCGATTGATTTAGTTTCTGCAGGTACAGGCGAAATGGAAAAACGCTACGGCTTTATCTACGTTGACAAAAATAACAAGGGCGAAGGAACTTTAGCGCGCAGCCGCAAAAATTCTTTCTTCTGGTACAAAAAAGTTATTGCGTCCAACGGCGAAGACCTTGCATAAAATTTTATAATTTCCCAAAAAATTAATCCCCAACTTTCGCAGTCGGGGATTTTTTTGTTAAAAAGTTCGCTTAATCGTAAGCAAGCATTTCTTCCATATTTTCGTGAAGATTGTTCAAATAATTTCTCAAGTCTTCAGCGGTTGCAGGATTTCTCAAGGCAAATTCAATATTCGCCTGTAAAAAACCCATTTTACTGCCAACATCATAACGATGCCCTTTGAAAACATAAGCGTACATTGCCTCATCTTGAGACAATCTTTTTAGAGAATCTGTAAGTTGAATTTCGCCGCCTGCCCCGGGCGTTTGATTTTCAAGATATTTAAAAATCGTCGGCGTCAAGATATATCGTCCCAAAATTGCGATATTGCTTGGAGCATTTTCTTTTTTAGGTTTTTCGACAAGGTCGCGCACTTTATAAACATCATTATCAACGTGGCGACAGTCAACAATTCCATAACGGCTGACAGCGTCTTCAGAAACTTGTTGCACGCCTAAAATCGAAGTTTTGTATTCGTTAAAAACTTCAACCATTTGCTGAAGTACAGGTTTTTGAGAAACAACAACATCATCGCCCAAAAGTACCGCAAAAGGTTCATCGCCAATGAAATGGCTTGCCGTCAAAACTGCGTGTCCTAAGCCGAGTGGCTGTTTTTGTCTGATAAAATGGATATTGGCAATTTCCGGAATAGATTTAACCATTTCAAGCCAATCTGATTTACCGGCTTTTTCCAATTCCATTTCCAATTCAATGGAGCGGTCAAAATGATCTTCGATTGAACGTTTGCTGCGCCCCGTTACAATTATAATATCTTCGACGCCGGCGGAGGCTGCCTCTTCAATTATGTATTGAATTGTAGGTTTATCGACAATCGGCAGCATTTCTTTTGGCTGCGCCTTTGTAGCCGGTAAAAATCTTGTACCGAGACCCGCCGCCGGTATTACGGCTTTTCTTAGTTTCATAGAAATTCTCCGTTCAAAAATTAAAACATTCTGCGCGCTCCAATGTAACGTGCATTGTAGTAACTTTCATGCAATGAAGAAATAGTAACGCCGCGGCTTGAGCTTGCGTGAATGAAATTACCATCGCCTAAATAAATTCCACAATGGGACGCGCCGTAAGTGTAAGTTGTGAAGAAAACTTCATCGCCCGGCAAAAGTTCAGAACGTGAAATTGGAGTTCCAACTTCATATTGATAATCTGCAGTACGCGGCAAACTAATTCCTACCATACCATAAACTTGTTGAGTATAAGCAGAGCAGTCAATACCGTAATACAAAGAATTTCCGCCGAAAACATAGGGAGTACCGATATATTGCATGGCAACGCTAATAAGACGGCGGCTGATATATGAAGAACCGCGGCTGACTTCCGGCATTTCACGCCCAACAAGCGCAGTGTAAGTTTTTTCGTCAACATTACCGCTTACTTTAAGTCCCTTAGATTTTTGGAAAGATTTTACTGCATCGACAGTTGAAGGACCAAAATCGCCGTCAGCAATGACATCATAGCCAAGCTTGACGAGGTGCCCTTGTATTTCTGCGACTTCCGCGCCCTGATCTCCCATCCTAAATGCGCCCGACGCAAATGTCACGGAATTAATTGCAAAAATCATCATCACCATTACCAGAGTCCTTAACAACATAAATTTCAACACACCTTTCAAGTAATTGTAAAAACCTTGAGTATTATACTCAATTATTCTGATTTAATACTGAATTTGAAAAAATTTTTTAAAATTCTTCAGCGTGCGCACTCATCCCCTTTATACACAGTTCCATAAGTTTATCAAGCGGCATATTTAAATTTTCTGCGCCCTGCGTGATAACTTCCCTGTTACATTTGGCGGCAAAGCGTTTGTCCTTGAATTTTTTCTTCAAACTTTTAACGCTCATACCGTCGAATTTTTCAGGACGCATTAAAGAATAAGCGTGAACAATTCCTGTTAATTCGTCAACCGCGTACAAAGATTTTTGACAATCTGTAGTAGGTTTAACGTTGACAGGGTGTAAGCCGTAAGCATGCGAAATAATTATGTCAATATCTTCATTTGAAACGCCTTCAGGCTCCAAAAGTTCCCGCACGTGTTGGCAATGTTCGTCTGGAAATTTTTCAAAGTCAACATCGTGCAAATAACCTATCGCTGCCCAATGCTCCTTGTCTGCGCCGAAATATTCTGCCATTGCCTCCATTGCCGCGCTAACCGCCGCCGCGTGTGTGAAAAGGTGAGGCTCGGTTGTATGTTTTTTCAAAATTTCTTTCGATTTTTCCAATGTTAATTTACTCAATTAAATTCCTCCTTATTGAATTTGAAAAAAATTTTAATTTTTTAAATGTATTTTCTTTCTCCAAAGCAAAAAAAGTACTAAAGAGCACGCCTTGCCGCGCAAGTAATAAAGAAAAAGTGCTTTTTAACCAAATTTTTAGTTTTTTTACATTTTAAATTTTCACGGGCAATATCCCAAATCAAAAAGGCGTTGTTTCTTGCATATTCTAACAAATTTTGTAATTCCTGTTGATTAAAGCCGTGTGAATTTTTTATATTTAACGCGGGCAAAGTTGACTCAAGAAAATCAAAGCCGCCTTCATTCGGACGCTCAAAATAAATTTTAATATATTCCATTCCAAATTTATTCAAGTGAATATCGCCGAATGTTAAATTAATTTCGTCAATTTCAGAAAAAAAATATTTCATACGATCACCTACAAAATTTTTTCAAAGGCAATATTCGCCCGTTCAAACGGGAATCTTTCTCTGTCAACGAGAATTTCGGTAAAGCCGAATTTTCTGTACAAATGCACGCCCGCCGCGCATTTTGTATTTGATACGATTAAAATTTTGTCGATACCTTTATTTTTTGCGTAGTCAATGCAAGCTTGTAAACATAAACTGCCCGCGCCTTTCACTTCGCCGGTTGACGCAAATTTTGCAATTTCCCATTCGCCGTCAGCCATAGGACCAATCAAACAGCACGCCAAAACTTTTTCGTTGTCGTCAAGCGTAAAAAATATTTCGCCGCCCTTTGCGAGCATTTCTTCAAAAGTGTTAAAAAATAAAATATCTTCCTGTTCAATTACAAACATTTCATTAAGCCAACGCTTATTCATTTCAATAAAAATATTTTTAAATTTCGGTTCATACGGTACAACTTTCAAATTAATTTTCTCCATTCCAAAAAATTTTGCTGATTAATTAAATTTCCATTTCCAAACGTTTCAATAAAGCGGCACAGGCGCGGGAAATATCTTCATAAGATTTTGCATAATCGTCGGTAATGTAAGGATCTTCAACATCTCTATTTTCGCCCGCAAATTCCATCATTAAAAAAATTTTATTGGCAGGGTCGCCGCCTGTCATTTCTTTTAAATCAGAAAAATTGCCCTTGTCCATAGCAATAATATAATCGTAACTTTGATAATCTGCGCCGTTAAATTTTTTACAAATTCTGTAAGGATTGAACGGGATATTATTTTTTGAGAGTTCAAAGCAAGTACCGCTTGAAATTTGAGTGTAGCCTGTAGCGTGGCAACCGGAAGATTCAACATAGATTTTATCAGATAATCCAACTTTTTCAACTAAATTTTTCATAATAAATTCAGCCATTGGTGAACGGCAAATATTTCCGAAACAGACAAAGTTAATTTTCATTTTCCAAAACTCCTAATTAGACATTCTGCGGGTAAGGGCGTTATCTTCGGCGCGCAAAGTTTGGGCTAATTTTTTCTTATCTTCGGCAGATTTAGCGGTTGCGGCTTTTTTATCGTCCATCCACTGCGCGTAATCTTCAGCATAACCAATTTCTAAATCGCAAATTTTCATTCGCAAATTATGAAGAGTTCTTGCGCCCTGTGGTACAGGCAAAGTAAAAAGTTCCTGCTTGCGCGTTTCCCAATCTTTTTTTACAACGTCAAGCATTAAAGCTTTTAAATCTGCGCGAGTTTTATCTTGCCCTAAAGTTCCTTCAGCCATAATCGCAAAATTTTTTTGTTCTGCGTCATTAATAATTGCGTCGTGGCGGGCGTTAATTTCGGCGGAGTCTGCAAGGTATTTATCAAGTTGAACGCGGCGAACTGCATTTAATTTACCGATAAAATCTGAAAAGTTTTGAAGGCTGACAATTTGCCATTCGTCTTTTAAATTACGGCGCAAAATTACATTAAAAATAAATTCTTCCTGCAATTCCGGTTGAAAAATTCTAACCTTCGCCATTGCCTCATTGGAATTGCGGGGATTAATTTCGACACTGTCAACGCCGCGATATTCAAACTTATCAAGCCCTGTTCGTTCCAAAAGAGTTGTAACGCTTGCATTTTCTTCCTTGTTAAAATCGCCTGTCTCAATGTAAGAATCAATCGCCGCCTTCAAACTCAAAAATAAAGGCTCCCTTAACATTTCAGTAAAATTTTTTATCGCAACGCGGGCATCAGCCGTCATTGTCTTATCAGCATCAGTTACGCCCTCAACAATGCTGTTGTAGCTGTCGTCAAGAATACTTTCAAGGTTTACAACTTTATAAAAATCTGCCTTGTTGTGTTTCTCTACGGCTTTTTCAACAGTTTGAATTGCATATGTAGGCGTGTCTCTGCCGGAAATTAAAAAGAAATAGCCGCCGCCCGCTATTGCCAACGCCGCTATTCCTGCTCCTATTCCTAATTTAAATGTTTTATCCAATTTTATACTCTCCTTGACAAAATAATTTTAATATAATTCGTCAATAAATAATTTTCTTCCTGCAAAAAAATAGACAGCCGCCGGTGCCGACTGTCGCGCAGATTTTATTTCAATAAGTTATTGTCTGCCAAATATTTTATAAAGGATTCAAAAATTTTTTCGTTGCGTTGAATAATATTTTTTTCTTTAAATTCATATTGATTTTCTGCCAAATTTGAAAGTTCCAAATTAAAAGTTTTTGGCAGATTATTTTTTGTAGTAGTTTTACCGAGATAATATAATCTTTTTTGACTGAAAGGAAAACTGGAGGCATGAACATTTATACGTTTTTCAAGTAAAGATTTATTGCCCAGAAGTTCAAGATTTTCTTCATTTTGGAGCGGATTAGTTTTAATAAGATTTTTGGCGTAAATGTGCTCAATTTCCAAGCGTGTATCAAGTGGCGGCAATTCTTGATCTTCATTTTGGAAAGTCCACCACGCCAACATTGCCCGCGTAATTTGTTTTGACTGTGAAAATTTTGTATTTGAAAATTTAGTTGAAAAATCCCGTACATTTTGTTTGAATTGCTCAAAATTTAATTCGTTGCCGTGTAAAATATTTTGAAATTCCAAGAAAAACGGGCGACGAATTGCTTGTACTCCCGGCTGAACTATCGCAAACATTAAAAACATTGCCGTTATCTTGTTCAGGAATTTATAAAATTTTTCGTCGTCCAATTTGTTTTGAGAATCACGGTTGCCCATAAAGTACAGCGAAACAATATTTTCCCAGATTGAATACGGACAATAACTCAAAACATACAGCCGCTTTAAAATTCTTGTGGAAAATCTTTCACTGTCGCGCAGTTTTATATCATTCCAGAAATTTGCCAGCGTTTCTAAATCTTCAAAAGTTTTTTTACTCTTAAAAATTTTATAATCGTTTTGTTCATAGTAAACGCGCAGTCCTTTAAAAGTATCGCTTTTAGTTTCAGATTTTGCCAACAAATAGTACATATACTTCATAAATAAATCATCAGTCGGAGTGCCGCGACGCGGGTGGAAATTGTCATTGCAGATTGTTTCAAGTTTTTTCCAGCGCGCAACAAAATTATCTTTTTGGTCTTCGTTTAGGAAAAATTTATAAAATTGCGATTTAAAAATATCAGAATCTGAAAGCGGCATCCCTCTATCATTCAGCGTGGTAAAAATTTTGAACGCCGTACTTTGTGAATTCGCCTCAATCTGCACTATAATACAGTTATCCAAAAGTCTTCCCGAAAAAGGGATAAATTCATTTGGTTTTAATTCAGTAAATTTATTTTGAAAGAAACGATAATTTTCAGCGTACTTGCTTTTATTGCCTTTGGTTGCCTCGCCGGTTGAAATAATTTTATTAAATTCTGCAATATCTTCATCAGTTGCAACAACAGATTTTAACTTGCAACGTTCCTTATTCAGTTTGTTGTCATTAGGATTAGTTTTCCAAATACATTTTCCAATATCTTTACAACTATCATTTGATTCATCTTTAAAAGCTTGATAAAACGCGCGGAGCAAAAGTAAAAGCGTAGTTAAGCGTTGTTGCCCGTCGATAACTTCATTTGTTTTGTCCTTTTTGTAAGTTACAATCGCACCTAAAAAATATTCGTCATCGTCTTCAAATTCTTCATCGCCGTCAGGAAAAGCAAAATTGTATAAATCTTCCCAAAGAGTTTCGCATTCGTCTCTTCCCCATGAATAAGGGCGTTGATAATCCGGAATTAGAAATTTTGCATTTTTATGAAAAAGTTCATTAATTCTTTTTGGTGGACTGTTTAAATTTAAATTTGACATAAAAACTCTCCTTTCAAAAAGTTTTTTCAACGCTCCAAAAATTTTTCCTGCGTAAACAAAAAAAGCCGGAAGTTCACCAACTCCCGACTTAAAAATTTCAATATAAAAATTTTATTAAAGTTGCAATTCTACATCAGCTTCAACTTCGCCGTTAAGAATTTTGGAAATTCTGTAAAAAGCCTCACGATTATTTTCGCCGTGAATTTTCAGTACCAAACTTTGTCCCGCAGTAACAGCCAAATTAACAAGCGATAAGATACTGTCTGAATCGCCGGATTTTGCGCCGGACGTAATTTCGACAAGGCAAGCAGTTTCTGACGCAACTTTTACAATGCTTGCACATTCACGGAAACAAAGTTTAATCTTTGATACCATAACAAATGAAACAACCGGCAGAACTGTTTCAACTTTAGAAACTGTTTCAGCTTTAGGAACTTTTTCAGTTGCAGAATTTTTCTTAGTTGCAGATTTTTTTTCAACTGCAGAAATTTTTTCAACTACTGCAGATTTTTCTTTTTCAGCCGTTTTCTTAGCCAAAGTTCCCTCCTCCTCGTGAGTTTTGACGATTTTTATATTTCTATTTTTAACTTTCAAATTAGATTTCATTTTTAAAACTCCCTTCAAAAAGGATCCCGCGTCACTTCCCTGTGACGCCTGAATTTTAACATTTTTTTCAGATTCACGTCAACAAGTAATTATTATTGTTTTGGAAAAAATTTAATCGTATTTGGCGGGAATTTTCTTTTTATTTTCAGATTGAATAGAAATTTTCTTTTCTTGACGTTAAACTTTGCAGGAAATATAATAAGAATTAGGAATTAAGGACTAGGGATTAGGGGTTAAGAACTATGGACGAAGAAATTCAGAAAACCGAAGAAGAAATTTTAGCCGAACAAAAAGCAGTAGCGTTAAAGTACGATATGCAAAAAGATGTTGCGCCGCGCGTCATTGCGAAAGGTAAAGGACACGTCGCCGAGCATATCTTAGCCACTGCGCAAAAAAATTCTATTCCCGTTTACCAAAATAAAACGCTGGTAAATATGTTGATGGCTCTTGAAATTGATAGAGAAATTCCACCGGAACTTTACAAGGCGATTGCTGAAGTTATGGCGTACGTTTACAAAATGGATAAAGAAAAAGGGCGCGCAAATGCCGCACAAGCACTGCAACGCAGCCGCCGTCCTTTGATTTAAAGGCTAAGGATTTTTGAAAGGAGAAATTTTATTGCCTATTTATAACGCGCAGATTTTAAAAATTGACGCTGCCGAAACGCGCCGTTACTCCGGTTTAAAAAAAGCTCCAAACTTTGACGAAAAAAATATTTCTGACGCTTGCGAAGAGGCACTTTTACTTTTGGAAGTACGCGGTATTTATAAAATTTACGATTATGACTGCAAAAATAATATTATAAATTCTGCGCCGCCGTTTAAAATTTTTGGCAATTCAATTATCAAACACCTTGCCGGCTGTGAAAAAGTTGCTTGCATTGCCGTTACAGTCGGTGAAAATATCGAAAATGAAGTTACAAAAAAATTCGCCGCCGGAAATTATGTATCGTCGGTACTTTTGGACGCCGCCGCAACCGCCGCCGTTGAACAAGCTGCCGATGAATTGGAAAAAGCCATTGCCCGTGAAGTTTCTAAAGAAAGTCTGAAAATGCGCCGGAGATTTAGTCCCGGTTACGGCGATTGGCAACTTGAAAATCAAAAAAATTTTTTTTATGTTACGGGCGCGCCTGAAATTGGAATGAATTTGACTGAATCGCTGATGCTTGTACCGCGAAAATCTGTTACGGCAATTATCGGCTTAGAAAAAATTTTTTCAAGCGATAAAAATATTAAAAACAAAAAATCCTGCGCGAGTTGTGATAAAATAAATTGTCTTGCTAGGAGTTGAGAACTTGCAAAAATTTGAAAAATGGCAAGGTTGCGGCAATGATTTTATAATAGTCGACAGCCGCCAAACAGAAAAAATTGACGCCGCCGAAAAAGTTATAAAACTTTGCGACAGACATTTTGGAATTGGAGCAGACGGCGTCATTTATGTTTTACCGTCAAAAGTTGCTGACGTTCGTATGAGAATTTTTAACGCGGACGGCTCTGAGGCTGAAATGTGCGGCAATGGCATTCGTTGTTTCACAAAATTTTTACTCGGAAAAAATTCCGGCAATTTGAAAGTTGAAACCGGCGCGGGAATTTTAACCGTGCAACTTGAAAATAATCTGGTAACTGTTGACATGGGCGAGCCAATTCTTGACGCCGAAAAAATCCCCGTGATTTTCGACAAAGAAAAAGTTATTGCCGAGCCGTTGAAAGTTGACGGCGAAATTTTTAAAATTACCTGCGTTTCAATGGGAAATCCGCACTGCGTGATTTTTGTTGACGATTTATCTAAAATTAATCTGGAAAAAATCGGACCGAAATTTGAAAACAATAAAATTTTCCCGCGCCGTACCAATACCGAATTTGTCGAAGTTTTAAGCCGCACTGAATTAAGAATGCGCGTTTGGGAGCGCGGCAGCGGTATAACTTTGGCTTGCGGAACGGGAACCTGCGCGACGGTTATTGCGGCGAATTTGAACGGTTTAACAGAAAAATCTGCAACTGTACATTTGGACGGCGGCGATTTAAAAATTGAGTGGCGCGCAGATAACCGCGTTTATATGACGGGCGCGGCTGAAAAAGTTTTTGAAGGAAATTTTTAGGCGGTGTAAAATGCAAAAAGGTTTATTGTTAGTAGTTTCCGGCGCAAGCGGTACGGGTAAAGGTACTGTTTGTAAAAGATTGTTAATGGAAATTTCAACGCTTTTTTATTCAATTTCTGCAACGACGCGGCAACCGCGCACAGGTGAAACTGACGGCGTAGAATATTTTTTTATTACTGTCGAACAATTTCAACAATGGATAGCCGAAGAAAAATTTTTGGAATACGCCGAAGTTTACGGAAATTTGTACGGCACGCCAATTCATAAAGTCGAAGAAAGATTAAATCGCGGCGAAGATGTTTTGTTGGAAATTGACATTCAAGGCGCGTTAAACGTTATGAAAAAGCGTCCGGACGGCGTATATATTTTTTTGTTGCCGCCTTCACTGGAGGAATTAAGCAACCGAATTAAAGGGCGCGGCAGTGAATCGCCGGAAACTTTTGCACGCCGGTTTAATTCTGCAAAAAATGAAATTGCCATTGGTAAAAAATATCAGTATGTTGTTTTGAATGATACGGTTGAGGCGGCAGTGGAGCAAATTAAATCGATAATCGCCGCCGAACGTTGCAAAGTCAATCGCAACGAAAATCTTTTTGAAAATTTGCTGACACCATAAATAAAAGCGGGGCGCGGGGTGGCAACCTCGATAATCAAAAAATTTGCTTGCAGATGAAAAAGCGTGGCGCGGAGCGGCAACCTCGATAATCAAAAAAATTGCTTGCAGATAAAAAAGCGGAGCGCGGGGCGGCAACCTCGATAATCAAAAAAATTTGCTTGCAGATGGAAAAGCAGGGCGCGGGGTGGCAACCTCGATAATCAAAAAAATTTGCTTGCAGATGGAAAAGCGGAGCGCGGGGCGGCAACACCGATAATCAAAAAATTTGCTTGCAGTATGAAAAAGCGGAGCGCGGGGCGGCAACACCGATAATCAAAAAAATTTGCTTGCAGATGGAAAAGCAGGGCGCGGGGTGGCAACC